>NZ_JBHWYR010000016.1:57426-79160 GCF_042728695.1 Bacillus sp. NPDC060175 | reverse complement strand
ATAGAAAACATATCTATCCTTTAATTTTTTAGATACCACATAAGATAGTAAAAAATTTAAAGCCTTAATATATCTTTTATTTTTAAAGTACTCTTTAATCGTTTTCTTTGGTGGTTGCATAATTTTAGGTTTTATACTTTCAAACCAAGCTGCTTCTTCTATCTTTACCCAGCTTGGTAATTGTTTTAAAAATCCCCCTTTCTTCTCCAACATCAATACCGTAACATCATACTTTTCTTTTGGTATAACAGATAACAAAGAAAGAAGTGATTTTTCTACACCGCCTATATTCATACTACTTATCATAAATAGCACTCTTTTCATAACTATCTCCTTCTACCATCAAAATATTTTATGGCAAAATAAAAAACATCCTCTCCAAGATGTTTTCGCACGCAAAACAATTCATAGCGACTAACGTTCCATATTCCTGAAATACTATAAAAAGAATAATAACAATACCGTATGAAACAGGTTACACACTAGAATCTGCTATTCTATATAACCTTTCCAACTCATCCCTCGTATCTACCATTTCTTTTTCTATATTTTTTCTCAACCGTCCTTCCAACAGTTTATCACCTAATATTTGTACAATAGAATCATACATTTGCTGCTCGTCAAATTGAACTATTAATCCATTATGGTTATGATTTATTTGTTCACTCGCTCCTGTAAAATTTGTACTAATAATCGGATTGTTAAAGCATCTAGCTTCTGCGAGTGTTATGCAGTATCCCTCATAACGAGATGGTTGTACATATATATCACATTGCTTCATAAAAGGATATGGATTTGACATTGCCCCTAAAAATATATAGTCACTTTGAATACCATAATTTTCTACGAGTTTTTCATACATTCCTTTTTCCTTTCCATCTCCTATACAATACCATCTAACATTATAGCCAGCTTTTTTAAGCTTAGCTAATACCGATATTGTTAAATCCTGTCCTTTTTCTACACTCAATCTACCAACAGTAAGAACCCTTACTCCATCAAAATCATCCAAAAATCCGATTCCTTCATTTGCCATCTTTACTATCATGTCAGGTGAAATAATGTTTAAAAAAGTTTCTGTCTTATTAATTAATTCTGGCATCGTTTGAGTAAGTTTTTCCCTTCCTAAATCAGAAACTACAAAAATATGCTGGAACTTTTTATATACTTTACTTACAAAGTATTTGTTAAAATATATCTTTTCAATATCGAAATGTATCCATTGAACCTTTCGTCTAGCTTCTATTTTATTTGCAACAAAATAACTTATAAAATCCATAGGTCCGGCATAAGCAACTGCAATATCATAGTTGTTGTTTATAACAGTGTAATTACGCAAACAATATCTAAAAATAACACTCCTTTCTTTCATAATTTTTGATACTAAATACAAAAAAGTTGTTTGAACAGCTTTTATAACTTTTCCTTGTCTAATAAAACTGCTTATAACGACTCGTGGTGGTTTATTTAATACCTCTTTTATTTCCCCGTAATTTGTTAAATATTCTACATGTATCTCATCTGGGATAAACTCCAAAAAATCCCCTTTTTCTTCTAACATCAAAATTGTTATATCATACTTATCTTTTGGAATTTCTGCAACCATATTCAGCAAAGCCTTCTCCGTACCGCCTATATTCATATTTATAACCATAAATATAATTTTCTTCTTCATATTTCCTCCGAATCACCTTATCCTACTATTTAATAGAATACAATCTTCATTGATTAAAGATTCACTTTCCCGCTCTTATTAATAAGCTTTGGATTCTTAGATTTACTCAGGTTAATATTTTTCTAATAAGGCATACACCTTCTTAAGTTCCCCTTCCGTTCCAACCTGCTCATTCTTTAAGTTCTCACACAAATATTTCTTCAGTAAATTGTCCTCTATAATTTCTTCTATCCCTTCGTACACTTCTTCCGAATTCATCTTCACTATTAAGCCATTTTCCCTATTTTTAATTTGGTTATGAACGGTTATAAAATCAGTTACTACTATAGGTTTTTGAAATATTCTAGCCTCTGCTATCGCTAATCCATATCCTTCATACCTTGACGGTTGTACATATATATCACTTTGTTTTATAAAAGGGTATGGATTCTTGTGAGTACCCAATAGTATAAAAGTATCGTGTAAATTATATTTACTTATCATCTCCTCGAGTTTATTTTGAAGATTCCCTTCCCCTATTACATACCACTTAAATTTATACCCTTTTTGCTTTAATTTATAACAAGCTTCTACGGCCAGTTCATACCCTTTTTCATACACTAACCTACCAATAGTTAATATTCGTAATCCCTCAAACTGATCACTAAACCCCTGCCCCTCATTTGCCATCGATTTAATTAGAGTCGGCGATATAATATCATATACAACCTGGATCCTTGACTCTATTTTAGGAATTTCTTGAATCAATACTTCCTTACAAACATCGGACACGGCTACTATTTCATTAAATTCCTCATAATAGTTCAAATCAAAATCTTTATTATATGCAGCTAACCTATAATCTGTATTCACCCAGGCAATTTTTTTACTTGCGTAAACCTTATTCGCCACAAAATATGTCGGCATTCCTTGACTATAAGCTATGGCAACATCATATTTCCCCTTTAAATTATCCATCCCTTTAGACACCCATCTCCAAACTATTTGAGCTGCATGTAAATTATTATTTATGTATGGATTTCTAAGAGATATCGAAGCTCCAATTCTAAGAAATAACTCTTTAAAGTATTTATGTTTAATTAAATTTTTAAATTTCTCCGCCTGCTTTTTAATAACTATCGGTACATCTAA
Source organism: Bacillus sp. NPDC060175 (assembly GCF_042728695.1). Taxonomy (NCBI): domain Bacteria; kingdom Bacillati; phylum Bacillota; class Bacilli; order Caryophanales; family Bacillaceae; genus Bacillus; species Bacillus sp. NPDC060175. The sequence goes on along the minus strand of NZ_JBHWYR010000016.1, from coordinate 76,354 downwards.
TACGTTTACCTGCTTTGGAAGTAATGGCAAATACAATCCACTAGCAGAAAACATTAACAAATCCACTTCATATTTTTCATAATCCAATAAAGAAAGTAAAGAAACTAAACTTTTTTCTGCTCCTCCACTTTGTAACGAATCTATGACGAATAAAACTTTTTTTTTCATAACTATCACTACCCTAAAGTGTTTTTATTGCGCTCAAAATATTAAACATCATTTATTGATTCTAGCTTTATGAAAATAATGCATATAATTTATCAATTTCATTACGATTTCCGTATTCACCTTTAAGCGTATTTTCCGCCAGTTTTTCCCTCAGCTCTTTATCACCAATAAGTTTCTTTATTCCATTAGCTATCCCATTTATCCCCATCTCAGTTACTATTCCATCGACCCCATCCCGCACCTGACTATTAGCAGTTGAAAAATTAGTAATAAGTACTGGCTTTCCAATAATTTGCGCTTCACGAACTGTTACAGCTTTCCCCTCATACCTAGACGGTTGCACATATATATCACATGCTTTTATATATGGATAAGGATTTGTTTTTTTACCCAGTAAAAAAAATCTTTTTTCCAGATTAAGTTCAGCTAATAACTTCCTAAGTTCAGCTTCTTGTGCTCCATAACCAACTACATACCATTCAATATCATATCCCTGATCTATTAAATCTCTTAATGCATACATAGCAAGATCTATTCCTTTTGCATACGATAACCGTCCTACCGTAACAAGCTTTACTTTTCCTGATTTCACCTGTATTTCTTCGGTAATATCTTCTTGATAAGCTTGCTCACGCACGAACTCAGGAGATAGTATATTTTCTATAATTTCAACCTTTTTATTCACATTTGGTAAACTACTAAGAAATGAATCTCTACATCCTTCTGAAACCGCTACGATATTATCCATCTTGCTCCACATTTTATACTCCATGTCTGTATTAAGTTTTATATTTGAATAATCCGTATGGATCCAACCAATTTTTCTTTTCGCTCGAACTTTATCTCCAATAAAATAATGTGGCCATAAAAAACTAATTGCTACATCATACTCCTCTTCCAATTTCGGTATAAAGGGTAACGTTATTCTCCAACCATATTGAATAACAAGGTATCCAGCTTCTTCACTTTTTACATATCTCCCATGTGCATCACCTAAAATTCTCCCCAAGGTTCTTGTCAATCCAATTGTAATTTGTCCTTCTTGCAATATTTGCTTGATAGATTTTCTAAAAGTAGTATATTGTTTTACTTCCTTTAACAAATTAGGCATTTTAGGCAACAAAAAAAGAAACTCTCCTTCGTGTTTAAATAACATCAAATCTACATCATATTTGCTATAATCGATTGTATTCAATAAACCGATTAAACTTCTTTCTACTCCACCAATTGCCATATCAAATGATGTAATGAGAATTTTTTTCTTTTTCATTTTCTAATCCCTCACCCAATTTATTGTAAAGTTTTATAATAATAACCTTGCCTTCATCGTATATAAATACTTACAATTAATTATGACTCCCTATACTCTACTCCATATAATGCTAACCAATCTGGAATATTATTCTTAATATCAAAACCTAATTCCGAAATCTTATTAACTACTATTTGTGTATTCAATTTTTCTTTTAATAAAGCTCCATGAATTTCTGCAGACCATATTTCCAGTTTTTCATCTAAACTAATAAATGATATTATTCCTAAACCCATATCGACATTTTTAGTTATTGTATTTGCTACTACGCATGGTACCCCCGCACATTGTGCTTCTAATGCCACAATACCGAATCCCTCGAATAAAGATGGAAAAAGAAAAACATCAAACATCCTTATAATTCTTGGAATATCTTTTCTTACCCCCAAAAATCTAATTTTTTCATAGATACCTAAACTTTTTGCTTCTAACTCAATAGAATCCTGTAACGGACCATCTCCTACTAAAACAAGCATAAATTTCGAATCAGACTTTAATACCTCTTTGAACATCTTTAACATAAAAATATGATTTTTAGATTCAGAAAAACGACCAATATGACCTATCACCTTCGCTCCAACTGGTATGTTGAATTCTTCTCTTACTTTATTACTATCCTGTATATCTACATTAACAAATTGATTAGTATCTATTGCATTTTTCACTATCTTTACCTTTGTATTACCAATATTTTCATTAAATAAAAAGCGTGCAGCTTCAACACTGCACGCACAATAATTTGTTCCAGCATAAGCAATAAGTGTTCGTAAAAAAAACAACAAAACTTTCCCTTTCATCCCTGATCCTATCGGCCAATTATTACTATGTGAATGACAAACTCTTATTTTTATACCAGCTATTTTGGCAGCAACAGCAACAAATCCCCCTTGGTAATCAGTATGTGCATGTGCTGCCACATATTGATTACTAGACATTACCTTAACAAGCTCTTTAATGTACGAAAGAGGGCCTGCCTGTCCTAAGCTAGATATTCGATATATTTTCCCACCCAATGCAATTATTTCCTTATCATAATCACATTCTTCACTTTTATGGGAAACAAAATCAAATTGTACCTTTTCTCTATCTACATTCCTATATACATTCATTAGCAACGCCTCTGCACCACCTCGGTCCATCGCACTAACGATATGCAACACCCTTTTAGGTCGTTCTAGTTTACACATTGAAAATTACTCCCATCTAAGAATGATTTTCAAATATACATTTTATCCCCAAAAATTACTCTTATAAACTATCCCTAAAGTAATAACATGTTCATATACAAAATAAATAAAGTAACATAATATTACTGCATAGTAAATTAACTTTTGATCTTTTTCAATAAATAACTTTATAACCCACGATATCAATATCAAATGGTATAATCCAAAATATATAGAAAACCTTGCAAAAATCCAATTTTGAGTTGAGATAATCATAAAAACTAGACCTAATAACGCCATATTTACGATATAATCACTCTCCGGAAAAATCTCTCGTAATCTATGCCTTCCAATAAAAGCGAGGATGAGTGGTGTTGCATCTACCGCAACCCTAAGAATATTAGCCCCACCTTCTTGAAAATCCTTATAGTGACCATATTGTGTATCCCCTATAGTTGCAAAGAAAACTTCTGCAAATTGATTAAATCCTATTACAATAAGCACCGCAAAAAATAGTAGTATAAATGTTATTGTCGACCAAGCTTTTCTTCGGACTACAAAATAAATAGGAATCAATACAAGAGCACTTTGATGAAAAGTAGATGCAAATAGAACTATTAAAAAATATTTTTTCCAATTCCCATCTAAAATATATTTTGTTGCAGCAAAAATAATAGCTGCTGTTAAATACTGTCTCACTCCATTCATTGAAACTAAGTACATCCCCGATGCTATATATACATATAAACTTAACTCAATCATTTTTGAATATTTATATAGAACTGCTACTATTAATATATTTGTTATTAACGCTGTTATAAAAATTAGAAATTGGGGATCATCCGTATACACTTTTAATATCATTTGTAAAATACTAAACCCAACATCCTTACTACTTTGAATATACCCCCAATTGAAATCAGTAACTTTAAAAGCATGCATATAAAAATACGTATCACCAATATTATTTCTAAAACCAGATATTAATACAAGAGAGGTAGTAGCCATTAAAATCAATAATCGATTCGGCTTTAACATCACAATTCCTGTAGTTACCGGCATAGCAAAATACCTTGCAAAAAATGCGAGTATGAATACTATAAAAAGATTCATCCAAAGTATAGTCATTGTTATTCCCTCTCATTTAACTACCAAATAGATTTCTATATATTTGCTTTCACTCTTGTTTTTACTGTTATATAACTATAAAGGATAACTCCAAATGGCAGTGCGCAAAGTGTAAGCACTTTGCATGGTGACTCTTTTATAAATCTTATATTTCTTACCATAAAGCTACTTGATACATAATGTACAGCTTGCCTATATTTAAATAACCTATTTGTAAATGGTAGCTTCATCAGTTCCTTACGATAAAAAGCAAAACCTTTTGGATTCTTACGATACTGATTTAACATATTCATCGAAGAACCGTCAGACAGATATTCAACATAGCAAAGAGCTTCATTCATCAGTAACATCTCATATTTCTGATCCAACATATAATATTTATATGCCAAACCTACATACTTCTCATTTTTAAAAATCGGATATGGATACTTCTTTGTTAGTTCTGTACGATATACTAATTTCTTATCTCCAGTTACACCATGTCTATTGTAGAGATTAAAAAGTGTAGAACGGTTAAGATGTAATGGTAACTTTGAACCAATTACTTTCTCATCTTTATATAAATCAAGAGCGATTATCCCACTTACCTGTTCATTTCCATTTTTATTCCAAAAATTAATGATTTTCTCTACGGCATCACTGGGCATTGAATCATCTGAATCAATACATACATTGAGTTCTGTATCAATCATTTCATAAGCTGTATTATGGGCACCATGCATCCCTTGATTTGGTTGCCAATAATACCGGATGTCTATGTAATCTTCAGAAATCCAAGAATGCACTAACTCCTTTGTATTATCATCAGATCCATCATCTATAATAAGCCATATAAAATCTTTACACGTTTGCTGCTTCAAGCTTTCATAACACCCCTGAAGACAATACGCTCTATTATATGTAGGGGTAAAAACCGTTAGTTTTTTCAAATTTCTCACCTCGATACTGCAACATAAAATTTTTGAGTGAACCCAGTAATATTTTTTATATCGTATCCTTTTTCAGCTAACGCAAATTGTGCAATGCTCCGCGATATCTTCCTATCCGCTATACTTTGTAATTTCCCTATCCACTCTCTTACATCTAACAAAGAACACTGTTCAACTAAATTCAAACCCAAATCTACATCTTGCGTAATAGTGTCTGATATAATACACGGTAAACCCGCCCCTTGCGCTTCAATAAGAGTAACTGGCAAACCTTCATAAATAGATGGAAATATAAACGTATCAAATGCTTGTAATAAACAATTAATATCACTACGTACTCCTAAAAATTTAACCCTATCTGTTAAATTTAGTTTCTCTACTTTCTTCTCCATTTCTACCCGAAGTGGTCCATCTCCCACTAACAAAAGAATAGATCTCGGTCGAGATTCTATTAATTGAGCAAAAATATCTATTAGAAAAGTATGATTTTTTGGATATGCAAATCTTCCAACATGTCCAATCACAAAAGCATCCTCATGAAGTTTCAATTCTTTTCTTACTCGCTCTCTAATTTCTGCAGAAAATGCAAATTTATCACATTCAATTCCATTTTTAAAAATCTCAGTTGCCCTTGCTCTATTAGTAAACAACCATTGTGCTGCAGCTATTGAACATGCAAAAAAATGTGTTGCACACGGCGCAATAAATGCTCCTGCATACCATTTATACATTTTTGCTATAATCCCACCCTCACTACTTGTACTATGACTATGCGCAATCCTAACTGGCACCCTTGCTTTCTTAGCTGAACGAAGTACAAATCCACTCATTTTGTCCATGTGTGAATGTACAATTCTATATTCTTGATGAGAGGAAAAAAAAGTATCCAGCGCTTTTATATATCCTCTATGACCAACATCTATAACATATGGAATTCTATGAATTTTCCCGCCTAACTTTACTATTTCTTCATCAAACACTCCTTCTTTACAAGTTAAAAAATCAAATTGTACTTTTGAGCGGTCTATATTACGATACAAATTCATAATTAAAGTTTCGGCTCCGCCTCTATTCATATTTACGACTACATGTAATACTCTCAATGGAGTGCCCAATTTAAATCCTCCATTTCATCCATATATGTTGTATAAATTTCTTGTTTCTCTTTCAACACTTCATTAACTGAATATTCATTCGTAATAATAGTACGTCCACACTGTCCAAACTGAGCTTGTAATTTAGTATTTTTAGAAATAGAATTTATTCTTTCAGACATCGTCTTTATATCATCACGATCTATAATCCAACCATTTTTATTACTAATAATTAGCTCCCTATGTCCCCGATTGTCAGTAGCTATAACCGGAAGTCCACAAGCCATAGCTTCCATAATATTAACTGGTAAACCTTCCCGGTAACTCGATGCAACAGCTAAGTCACACAGCTGCAACAAAGAGGCTATATCATTTCTATAACCAAGAAAGTGAACCATATTACTCACGCCTAGTTGAGTCGCTATTTTTTTGCACTCTTCCTTTAACGGTCCTTCGCCAGCAAGTAGAAGCTTTGCATGCGGAATTTCATTTTTCAACTGCGCCAATGATTGAATTAAGAAGTTTTGGTTTTTGTTCTTATTAAATTCGGCAGCATAAAACATTAAAAAATCTTTTGTCTTATAACCATTTTCAAGCCTTAATTGCTCTTTTTCATTTTCAGTAACAGGAACATATCGTTCTATATCTACTCCTACACCATGAACAAGTTTAATATTTTTCACCTGAAATCGATGTCTTACGGCTAAATTGTAATCTTCTTGATTAATTGTTATGAGACAATCCGTAGTAGTAGCTAAACTTCTTTCAATCGGATAGTATAGAAGCCAATTTATGAATGGTGATCCTTTACAAAAATGAAATCCATGTGCTGTATATACGACTTTCGTTCCTTGCTGCCTGGCTTTTCGAGCAGCTAAACGAGCAATTACTCCTCCCATAGGCGTATGACAATGAATGATATTATATTTATTTTGATGAATAATTGATTTTAGTTTTTTATATGCGTGGAGGTTTTGTATGCTAAGAGGTGATCTTTGAATAGGAATATTATATTTTTGAGTTACGTACGGAAGATGTATATTCCCATTCGCTGCAACATGTACTTCCCATCCTTGGTCTGCAAACCATTTCAAATATGGTAAATGAAAAGCTTTAAAATGATAATCCACAGTTGCACAAAACAGAACTTTTTTAGACATCATTCCCACGCACCCATCTTATTTTATTCTTATTAAGCTCCCACACCATTATCCTGATACTGGAATTAATATTTTCAATGGCTTGCGATGATTAACTAAATATAATAATCTATCTCGCAATTCCGCTTCATTCAAATCTTCATATATAGAGACAAATTCTTCTACCTCTTCTATACGAACATTCATTTCTTGTCCTACGTAAATCCTTGGGTGAATTTGCTTTTCATTCATTTCATCTTCTTTTAGTAATTCTTCAAAAAGTTTCTCCCCTGGACGTATACCAGTAAATTCTATTCCTATTTCATCTACAGAATTTCCTGATAATCGAATTAGATTTTTGGCAAGATCGACAATTTTCACTGGTTCTCCCATGTCTAAAACAAAAATCTCTCCACCTTTAGCTAAAGAACCAGCTTGCACTACGAGTCTTGATGCTTCCGGGATTGTCATAAAATACCGAACCATATCAGGATGAGTAACTGTAACTGGTCCACCATTTTGAATTTGCTTCTTAAATAAAGGTATTACACTCCCTCTACTTCCTAGGACATTCCCAAAGCGTACAGTAACAAATTTTGTATGACTTAATTTATCTTTATTTTGAATAACCATCTCCGCCAATTTTTTCGTTGCTCCCATAACACTTGTCGGATTCACTGCTTTATCCGAAGAAATCATGACAAACGTTCCCACTCCATGTGCTCTCGCTGCCTCTGCTATATTCATAGTCCCAATCACATTATTTTTAACAGCCTCTTCAGGATTATTCTCCATTAGTGGTACATGTTTATGTGCAGCTGCATGATATACAACGTTTGGAAGATGTTTGCTCATAATTAATTGCATCTTCTTTTCATCTTGTATATCTGCGATTTCAGGGATAAACGTGCCTTTCATATCTCCATATTTTCTGTTTAATTCCATTTCTATAGAATAAATACTGTTCTCCCCATGCCCTAGTAAAATTAACTTTTTCGGCCTGAATTTTGCAATTTGTCTACAAATTTCCGAACCAATCGAACCTCCTGCACCAGTAACTAAAATAACTTTGTCAGTTATATAATCTGAAATAATACCCACATCAAGTTCTACGGTATCACGCCCTAATAAGTCTTCTACTTGAACATCCCTAAATTCATTCACCGAAACTTTACCTGTTACTAAGTCTTCTAACATCGGAAGAATTTGAGTTTTCACTTCTGTTTTTAAACATCTTTTCAAAATAACATTTTGCTCTCTTTTGTTTAATGAAGGAATTGCCAAAATTATTATTTCAATATTCAGATTTTTAACAACGTACTCAATTTGATTAATACCACCAATTACTGGAATCCCCCAAATATCAAGATTATGTTTTTTTACATTATCATCCATAAATGCGACTGGCATTAATTCGGCAGCACTATTCTTTAACAACTGTCTTGCAACCATTGTCCCTGCTGAACCAGCACCAACAATTAAAGTTCTTTTTTTATCACCCTTTTTTACATAATAAGTATCTCTATACATTCTCCATATAAAACGCGAACCACCAATTAATAAAATATGAATCATCCAAGTTACAACTAGCAACCGAAAATACATTTTTGGCATTATTATTTGTTGCACAACTGCTGTAGTAATGATAGAAAATGTAACCACTTTGCATATAATGAGTAACTCTCCTATACTTGCATATTCCCAAGTTTTTTTATACAACTTATAAAGAAAAGCAAACATATGATGACTTACTAATAAAGTAATAGAGCTAATAACTGATGATAAAGTGATAACACTGAAGCTAGCATTTACAAAGAAATAACTAAAAAAAATAGCACCTAATACAATCAGTGAATCCAGTAAAAGCAATAGCGATATCCTCCGTCGATACGTCATATTACTTCCTCCTTTAATTAAGTCCTTACATAACTCTTCCTAATTTATTATAAAATTAAAGTTTCTAACTATATACTCTTTACGAAAAGCACATAGCTACAAACTTTAATAAAAATGGGCATCTAACCCTCCCTCACATTACACTCTTGATGACGCGCATCTAAGGTTGTTTTCACAACCCACAGCATAATCGAGTGCCTCCATTGATAGTGGTCAGGAGACATCACCACATCACAGTTCTATTGAATTTTCTTTATAACGAACATTTTTATATACAAAGCTTACATTAAACATTCTAAATTACATTTATACTTTCCCATTCAAAATTGCACCCAATATTCTACTTTTCGTAAAACTTAACGCTCTTTTCGTTTCAAGCGCATCTTCGTTCACAGTACGATTATAACGAATCACTAATAATACTCCTTCACACTTATCAGCTAAGACACTTGTATCTGTTACTTCTAATACAGGAGAAGAATCAAATAATATGATGTCGTACTGTCCCATCGCCTTTTGAACTAACATATCCATGGCACTCGAACTAAGCACTTCAGATGGATTGAATGGTATCGGTCCGCTAGTTAATACATCCAGGCTTTCCATCTCTGTTTTTTTCACAGCACCCTCTAAAGTTGTTTTTCCGTTCAATATATCAGTTAATCCGATTGTATTTTCCACTCCAAACATTTCATGAATGATTGGTGTTCGCAAATTTGCATCTATTACCAATACTTTTTCACCTTTTTGTGCTATCGAAGCTGCTAAATTAACTGTAATAGTTGATTTCCCTTCACCATACCTTGGAGAAGTAATAACTATAGTTCTACTTTTATGAATAGACGAAGATAATTGAAGGTTTGTTCGAATCGAACGATACTGCTCCGAAATTTTTGATCTTGGAGCGGTATAAGCAATTATACTTTCTCCTTTAACTTTATTTGTTTTTCGTCTATTTTTGTAATCCACTCCGTTTCCTCCCTCAATAACACAGTATTCTTTTCACCATATTTGTCTTTCTTATTTTTCTTATTCATTTTCGAAATTCCACCTAAAACAGAGATATCTAATAATTGCTCAATGCGTCGTTCCGTTTTAATTGTCTCATCAAGAGAATCCAGTAAAAAAATAAAACCGATACTTAGTACCATACCTATAAGGAATCCAATCATTATCGTCTTAATATGATTTATATTAATAGGAATCGAATGTTTTTGAACTGGATCTTCTGGTAATATACTCACATTATTAAAATTCAATATATTAGCTACTTCTTTCTTATATACAGCTGCAGTAGTATTTGCAATTTTGTGTGCAAGTACAGGATCAGTATCTATGACATTAATCCTTATTATTTGAGATCCTTGTACACTTTCTGTACTGATTTGCCCACTTAATGCACTTGCAGATCTATTAATATTCAATTCAGCGCCTACTTTTTCTAATATTACAGGCTCATTTACCATTGCTTTCAATGTATTCATCGTTTCAGCATTAGCTTGGACAATAACTCTTGCTGAGGAGGCATACAATGGAGTTTTTACATATATACTATACATCGCTCCTGCTACTGTTGTGAGAGTTGTAAATAATAGAATTATCCAAATTCTTTTCCGTATGATAGTAAATAGATTTTTTAAATTTATTTCCTTATCCATAACTTCCCTCCTCATTTAAAACCAATGAGCTTGAAATTGACATCAAAACATCAAGAAAAAATAATATTTTTATTGTTTTAAATATACAAACATTTCTAGTTAATGCCATTTTAGTTCTTTATATAGAACGAGTCAACAGAAATTATTTTTACTAAATTACCTCTTGTTGACACCTCTAAAAATGCGACAGCATTCGCTATAATTTATTGTAGATAAATGACGAAAAAGCCCTGATACCGTAGTATCAGGGCTTTTTTCTCTCTTAGTATAGAGACATATATTGATCGCGTTCCCATTGGTGAACTTGCGTGCGGAAAATATCCCACTCAATTTCTTTTGCTTCGATGAAGTGCTCAAGTAAATGCTCTCCTAGTGCACCACATACGATTTCATTAGATTGTAACGTAACTAACGCTTGCGCTAATGTTGCTGGTAAATCAACGATACCTGCTTCTTCGCGCTCTTCTTTCGTCATTACGTAGATGTTACGGTCTACTGCAGCTGGTGGAGTTAATTTGTTTTTAATTCCATCAAGACCTGCTGCTAATAATGTAGCCATTACTAAATACGGGTTTGCAGCTGGGTCAACACTACGTACTTCTACGCGTGTACTAATACCACGAGATGCAGGGATACGTACTAATGGACTACGATTTTGTGCAGACCATGCTACGTAACATGGAGCTTCATATCCAGGTACTAAACGTTTGTAAGAGTTTACAGTTGGGTTTGCTACCGCTGTAAATGCCGGCGCATGTTTTAAAATACCTGCGATGAAGTGACGAGCATCATCACTTAATTGTAAATCACCGTTTTGATCGAAGAATACGTTCTCACCATTTTTAAATAATGATAAGTTACAGTGCATACCTGAACCGTTCACACCGTATAATGGTTTCGGCATAAATGTTGCGTGTAAACCATGTTTACGAGCAATCGTTCTTACAACAAGCTTGAATGTTTGAATGTCATCACATGAGCGAATTGCATTTGCATATTTAAAGTCAATTTCATGTTGACCTGGCGCAACCTCATGGTGAGATGCTTCAATTTCAAAGCCCATTTCTTCAAGTTCAAGAACGATATCACGACGACAGTTTTCCCCTAGATCCATCGGCGCAAGGTCGAAGTATCCACCGTTATCGTTTAATTCCAGTGTTGGATTTCCTTTTTCATCAACTTTAAATAGGAAGAATTCTGGCTCTGGTCCAAGATTGAAATCTGAGAATCCTAATGCTTCCATTTCTTTTAACACACGCTTTAAGTTGTTACGTGGGTCGCCATCAAATGGAGTACCATCAGCATTGTAAATATCACAGATTAAACGAGCTACTTTACCTTTTTCAGCTGTCCAAGGGAAAATTACCCAAGTATCTAAATCCGGATATAAATACATATCAGATTCTTCAATACGTACGAAACCTTCAATAGAAGATCCATCAAACATCATTTTGTTATCAAGAGCTTTTGTTAATTGGCTCACTGGAATTTCTACGTTTTTAATTACCCCTAAAAGGTCCGTAAATTGCAGACGGATATACTTTACATTCTCTTCTTTCGCCAAACGGAAAATATCTTCTTTTGTGTACCTAGCCATTATAAATTCCTCCTTAGTCCCTCTAAACACCTTCAGAATCAGCTATCTTTAGTGAAAAAACCTTGAAATGTCACCTTGTCGCAATGAAGTCCGATTAAATCTACCTGTATGTTGTAGTTCATCTCGAAGAATTTTGCGAAGCTCGGATTTTGAAATTTCTTTCGTTTCTTCTTTTACTTTCACTGCTTCTGTTTGATTTTCTTTCATTTGCAATACTTGTTTAATTCCGGCCATATTTAAGCCTTGATCTAACAAATCTTTAATTTCCAACAATTTATCTACATCGTTAAATGAAAATAATCTACGATTCCCTTTTGTACGAGTTGGAAAAATAAGATTATGCTCTTCATAGTAGCGAATTTGACGTGCAGATAATTGTGTTAAATCCATTACAATACCAATAGGAAACAGCGGAGCAGAACGTCTATCTTCTTTCATCACTTCAGTTCCTCCTTCGCCTTAACTGTTTCTCATTTTATACCATGTTATGTTTAGTGTCAATAGATGTTAGCTTTTCTTACATGATTTTTTATAAATTTTTCCACTCTTTTTTCTAATGGCACAAATCATTGCTTTCACACGAAAAAAGCTGCCGAAATCGACAGCTTCCCTTTAAGAAATTGTTAATAGATTTTTTTCAATTAACGCATCAATCGCAGAACAAATCGCAATCTTTACATGCGAATAAGTTAACCCACCTTGTACGTAAGCAACATAAGGCGGACGAATTGGGCCATCAGCCGACAATTCGATACTTGCACCTTGAATAAACGTCCCCGCAGCCATAATTACATCATCCTCATAACCTGGCATATAGTTTGCATACGGAGTGAAATGAGAATTAATTGGAGATGCATATTGAATCGCTTGACAGAATGCAATCATACGATCTTTATCGTCAAATTGAACAGATTGAATTAAATCCGTTCTTGGTGCATTCCATGCCGGTGATGTATTCATCCCTAATTTCTCTAAAAATGCCGCCGTAAAAATAGCACCTTTCAGCGCTTGACCCGCAACATGCGGCGCTAAGAAGAAACCTTGATACATTTCTTGCAGACTGTATAAAGATGCCCCTGCTTCCGCACCAATCCCTGGAGATGTTAGACGATATGCACACGCTTCAACATACTGTTCTTTACCGACAATGTAACCACCCGTTTTAACAATTCCCCCGCCAGGATTCTTAATAAGAGAACCTGCCATTAAGTCCGCACCAACATGACACGGCTCTTGTTCTTCAATAAACTCGCCATAGCAGTTATCTACAAATACAACAACATCAGGTTTAATTTCTTTAACAAACGCAATCATCTCTTTAATTTGTGAAACTGTAAACGACGGACGAGTAGCATATCCTTTTGAACGTTGAATACCAATCATCTTCGTGTTACTACGGATCGCAGCTGCAACAGCTTCAAAGTCCACAAATCCCTCTTCAGTTAACGGAACTGCGTTATAACCAATATTATATTCTTTAAATGAGCCTACACCTTTTCCGCGCACACCAACGATTTCTTCTAACGTATCATACGGTTTCCCCGTTATGTATAGTAACTCATCTCCCGGACGTAAAACACCAAATAAAGCTGTTGAAATTGCATGAGTACCCGAAATAATTTGAGGACGAACAAGACCCGCTTCCGCTCCAAATACATCCGCATACACTTTCTCTAACGTGTCACGACCAATATCATCATACCCATAACCTGTCGTCGGAATAAAATGCGAATCACTAATTTTATGTTTACGAAAACTTTCTAGCACACGAAATTGATTACTCTCAATTACTTCATCCACACGTTTATGCACTTCTATAATTTGACTTTCTACTTCTTTTACGATTGGAGCAATTTTTTCTCCATTTTTCAAACGATCAAACATTATTATTTTCTCCTTCTTCCACTAAAAATCTCTTTAATTGCCCATTAAGCGATGAATGAGCAAATATATATCCTGTACAATCATATACAAATTTATCTTCTAGAAACTCCATTTTAGTTAATAACGTTTCCGTCTTTAAAAGCGTTAACAACCTACCTTCACCCGGAGGAATTTCCACTTGATAATCATCCATTTCTTCCTTCATCTTCATTTCTATCGCTTCTTTTATACGCAGTAAATCACTTTCTTCAAAAGCACTAGTCATTAAGAAATCACTTTTCGGAAATGGAATGAAGTTTTGATGCAATTTATCTTTTTTATTATATAACGTAATAATAGGAATATGATTAATTTCAAGGTCTGACAATAATTGTTTTACTGTCTGCTCATGCCCTACATAATTAGGATCTGCTGAATCGACAACATGTAAAATAACATCCGCTTCCCCAGCTTCTTCTAGTGTTGAACGAAAAGCAGCAATTAATGACGTAGGTAAATCTTGTATAAAACCAACTGTATCAGTTAGCAATACTGTATAACCAGAAGGTAACGGCATCTTTCTGGTTGTCGGATCTAGCGTTGCAAACAATAAGTTTTCTTCAAACGTATCAGCTTCCGTCAATCTATTAAATAGCGTCGATTTCCCTGCATTTGTATACCCAATTAACGCAACTTGAAACACTTTATTATCTTTCCTTCTCTCACGATATCTTTTTCGATGTTCTACAACAACCGCAAGTTGCTTCTTTATTTCATCAATACGTGATCGAATATGACGACGGTCCGTTTCGAGCTTCGTCTCTCCCGGTCCTCTCGTACCAATTCCACCACCAAGACGTGATAAAGACAAACCTTGCCCCATAAGGCGCGGCATTGTATATTGCAACTGAGCTAGCTCTACTTGAAGCTTACCCTCTCTCGATTTCGCACGTTGCGCAAAGATATCTAGTATTAACTGCGTTCGGTCAATCACTCTCGCATCTAATACTGAAGATAAATTCCGAATTTGGCTTGGTGTTAACTCGTTGTTAAAAATAATAACAGCTGGTTCTAATTCTTCAGTTAACAGCGTAAGCTCTTCAAGTTTACCTTTTCCTATATAAGTCGCAGGATGAAACTTCGGGCGCTTTTGCGTCGTTGATACTAACACTTCCGCTCGCGCAGTCTTTGCTAGCGATACAAGCTCTTTCATGGAATGCATAAATTTTTCATCATCATCTTGCGACAATTGACAGCCAACTAATATGACTTTTTCTTTTTCTTCCATCAAATATGTTCACTCATCCTTTTCGAAATTTAAACCTTCTAATATAATAGCAGAGGAAGCATATTTCATCTAGTTAGCGGGGGAGAAAATTCATGGCATGGGAGATTTTTAGCATCATAGGCACAATCGCCTTTGCACTAAGCGGAGCCATTGTTGCAATGGAAGAAGATTATGATATTTTCGGGGTATATATTTTAGGAATGGCAACCGCATTTGGGGGAGGTGCCCTTCGTAATTTATTAATCGGTTATCCAATCGTCGCATTTTGGCAACAAGACATGTTATTCCAAATCGCACTATTATCAATGACGATTATTTTTCTTTTTCCAAATAAATTAATTAGACAGTGGAAAAAATGGGAAAACATCACGGACGCCATCGGTTTATCAGCATTCGCTGTACAAGGAGCACTCTATGCTCAAAAACTAGATTTACCAATTAGCGCTACAATCGTAGCTGCTGTTTTAACAGGCATCGGCGGCGGTATTATCCGCGACCTTTTAGCTCGCAGAAAACCTCTTGTCCTCCGAGCTGAAGTATATGCGTTTTGGACGATTTTAGCAGGTTTCTTAATTGGCGCTAAAATTATCGTTAGCGATTGGGCTCTATACACCTTATTCATTTTAATTGTTTGCTTCCGCATGATTTCTATTCATTACAAATGGCATTTACCGCATAGACGTATCGATACAAAGGAACGTTCAATGCATAAATAACACTCTAACCTCTTTACATATCGTAAAGAGGTTTTTCTTTTCTAACGAGTTTTTCTTTACATAATGTTTATACTAATTTTTAAAGCGAGGTGAATACCAATGACAAACCATGTTAACAAAGGCGCTCAAAAAAGCTCAGTAAACCAATTTGGACACGATCCTAATTCAGCACACGAAAAGAGCGCTAAAATGGAACGCTTCCATAAATCTCACCAAGAAAAAGAAAAAAAAGAATAAACGAACTTATGCACAAAAAACAGACGCACAGTTTATGTACTGTGCGTCTCCTCTTCCAACATTAAATCAACACTTGATATTCCAATTAAATCATACTTATCATACGTATCTTCTTGCAACAACCGCATAGCCTGTGTGCGAATTGATTTTTCAACAATATTCCGTACGTACCGCCCATTACTAAACGATGTAATTTGCGACGAATACTTTACAGCATGTAAATGATCTCTAAATTTCCACTCAGCTTCCTTTGATAACTGGTATTCACGCTCTTCATACATTCTCTTTCCAATTTCCAACAACTGATTTACCGAGTAATCCGCAAATTCAATAATAAATGGAAAACGAGATTGTAATCCTGGATTTAATGAAAGAAAATGATTCATCTCTCTTGAATATCCAGCTAAAATTAAT
Organism: Bacillus sp. NPDC060175; assembly: GCF_042728695.1. Classification (NCBI taxonomy): domain Bacteria; kingdom Bacillati; phylum Bacillota; class Bacilli; order Caryophanales; family Bacillaceae; genus Bacillus; species Bacillus sp. NPDC060175. The sequence continues at coordinate 59,749 of NZ_JBHWYR010000016.1, read as the reverse complement.
ACAAAACCGTGCTGTTTATCTTCCATATGCTTCACAAGTGTATCAATAGCTTCCTTCCCAAAATCCTTCTCTCCACCCCGCGCTAATGAATACGCTTCATCAATAAATAAAATCCCTCCCATAGCCTTCTTTATTAAATCTCTCGTCTTTTGCGCTGTATGACCGATATACTCACCTACAAGATCAGCACGTTCAGCTTCAACTAAATGCCCCTTCGATAAAATATTCATCTCAAACAACAATTTTCCTATCATTCTAGCAACGGTTGTCTTCCCAGTACCGGGATTCCCCCTAAATAACATGTGAAGCACTTGCTTCTCAGACTTCAACCCCACCTCTTGCCTTTTTTTATTTACATAAATCCAAGCATAAATTTCTTTTATTATCTTTTTTATATCATCCATCCCAACAAGTTTTCCCATCTCTTCTTCAATTCTCTGCAACATCTCATGTTTAGTAGTGGTTTCACTTGAAATTACCGTTTGATTTTCTGATGCCGGTAACGAAATTTTTTTTCGATGGTTTAATACAATATTAATTTGATTGTTATTTTTCTTACGCATCGATTGTTCCATACAATCACCTCATTTTATCCACTCACCAAATATTATTATTCCAGTCCCTCTTGCAAATGCCTATTTTCAGAAAAGTTTGCTATAATATAAGAAATAATTAAGGTGGTGGGACTATGGAAACAACGGAATTCCATGATACAATACAAGCCTTTTCTATTTTTTTATTGAATAAAGGCCGAAAGTCTTCAACCATTAAACGTTACGTTTATGACATTGAAGATTTTGGACATTGGTTAGAAAAAAACAAAAAGCTCCCTTCCAGTAATATATGGGCAACACTTTGTACAAAAGACTATGAAGATTACTTTTCAGACTTAAAAAAGAATCGACACTACTCTGAGAAAACAATGCATCGCGTATTTATTGTATTAAATAGAATGCATCATTTTCTTAACATTCCAAATCCATTGAAGAATATGGAAATTACTATTCAACCAAACCGTTCATTGCGTAATGAAGATTTCATTTCATCCGATGAAGAAAAAAGATTAAAGCATATAGTCACTTCATTAGAAGGACTTTCAGAAAAACAACGTCCTGTTCGTCCGTTATTAATGGATCGTAATATTTCTATTTTAAGTCTATTAATCGATTACGGACTATCCTTACAGGAACTTACAGCACTAGCTATGCATCACGTTCATTTCGAAACTAATACACTTTCTATTCCAGCAACCGCAGGCGTAGAAAGAACAATCACATTAGCAACCGAAGACAAAAAACAACTGTACACATATTATAAAAGTATTCCAGAACCAGTTCGTCCTAAATACCATAGTAATGACCCATTGTTTGTTGCATTCGATTTTAACCGCGGAACATACAGATGGGTATACGAAAACGACGCACCAAAAGCACTAACAGAAATCGCTATCCAAAAAATGATCCGCCTTGAAGTAGCAAGAGCGAATTTACGCAAAGGAATCTCAGGACAACACTTTCGTAACACCTATATTTTAAACTTAATAAAAAAAGAAACGCCGGAATCAGAAATTATAAAACTAGCTGGATTCAAATCAAAAATTTCACTAAAACGATATTATAAATACGCAGAAAATAGAAAAAACGCCTTATTGTAAGGCGTTTTTTCTATTTTTTCTTTAAACAAAAAATTTTACTATGACCATTTAACTAATTTTTGCATCTACTATGATGAGTTTCATTCACATTCTCATTAGAAAGGAGAGATTTAATGTCTCGTTATGACGACAGTCAAAACAAGTTCTCCAAACCATGCTTTCCAAGTAGCGCCGGACGAATCTCAAACACACCATCCATCCCAATTTCTAAAGCACAAATTAGAACATTTCGAGCGATTATTAACGATTTAATTAAAATAATCCCAAAACTTTTCGCCAATCCATCTCCTAAAAACATCGAAGATCTAATTGATACTTTAAACCTACTAAGTAAATTCATCTGTTCGCTAGACGCTACTTCCTCCCTGAAAGCGCAAGGATTAGCTATTATAAAAAACTTAATAACTACATTAAAAAATCCAACCTTCGTACCGGATGCTGTATTTGTTGAACTCCAAATTTTAATTAATTATTTACTTTACATCACAAAGTTATTCCGAATCGATCATTGTACACTCCAAGAACTCCTTAAATTAATTGCAGAGTTACAAACTACTCTAGTTAATTCAGCTTCGTTCGGCAGAGGGCCTACAGGACCTACTGGACCAGCTGGAGCTACGGGTGCGACGGGCACTACTGGACCTCGAGGTAATACGGGTGTTACCGGAC
>NZ_JBHWYR010000016.1:56735-57331 GCF_042728695.1 Bacillus sp. NPDC060175 | reverse complement strand
CGGACCTCAAGGTAACACGGGCGCTACCGGTGCTACTGGACCTCGAGGTAATACGGGTGTTACCGGACCTCAAGGTAACACGGGCGCTACCGGTGCTACTGGACCTCGAGGTAATACGGGTGTTACCGGACCTCAAGGTAACACGGGCGCTACCGGTGCCACTGGACCTCAAGGTAATACGGGCGCTCAGGGTAATACAGGTGCTACCGGCGCTATTGGACCTCGAGGCAACACGGGCGCTACTGGACCTCAAGGCAATACAGGGGCTCAAGGTAACACGGGCGCTACCGGCGCTACTGGACCTCAAGGCAATACAGGTGCTCAGGGTAACACAGGCGCTACCGGTGCTACTGGACCTCAAGGTAATACAGGCGCTCAAGGTAACACGGGCGCTACCGGCGCTACTGGACCTCAAGGCAATACAGGCGCTCAAGGTAACACGGGCGCTACTGGTGCCACTGGACCTCGAGGCAACACGGGCGCTACTGGACCTCAAGGTAACACGGGCGCTACTGGTGCCACTGGACCTCGAGGCAACACGGGCGCTACTGGACCTCAAGGTAACACGGGCGCTCAGGGTAATACAGGTGCTCAAG
>NZ_JBHWYR010000016.1:55922-56635 GCF_042728695.1 Bacillus sp. NPDC060175 | reverse complement strand
GTAACACGGGCGCTACCGGCGCTATTGGACCTCGAGGCAACACGGGCGCTACTGGACCTCAAGGTAATACAGGCGCTCAAGGTAACACGGGCGCTACCGGCGCTATTGGACCTCGAGGCAACACGGGCGCTACTGGACCTCAAGGTAATACAGGCGCTCAAGGTAACACGGGCGCTCAGGGTAATACAGGTGCTACCGGCGCTATTGGACCTCGAGGCAACACGGGTGCTACTGGGCCTCAAGGTAATACGGGCGCTCAGGGTAATACAGGCGCTACCGGTGCTACTGGACCTCAAGGCAATACAGGCGCTCAGGGTAACACAGGCGCTACCGGTGCCACTGGACCTCAAGGCAATACAGGCGCCCAGGGTAACACAGGCGCTACTGGACCTCAAGGTAATACAGGCGCTCAAGGTAACACAGGCGCTACTGGTGTCACCGGACCTCGAGGCAACACGGGCGCTACTGGACCTCAAGGCAATACAGGCGCTCAGGGTAACACGGGCACTACTGGACCTCAAGGTAATACGGGCGCTCAAGGTAACACGGGCGCTACCGGACCTCAAGGTAATACAGGCGCTCAAGGTAACACGGGCACTACTGGACCTCAAGGTAATACGGGCGCTCAAGGTAACACGGGCGCTCAAGGCAACACGGGCGCTACCGGACCTCAAGGTAATACGGGCGCTCAAGGTAACACGGGCGCTCAAGGC
>NZ_JBHWYR010000016.1:0-55823 GCF_042728695.1 Bacillus sp. NPDC060175 | reverse complement strand
CAACACGGGCGCTACCGGACCTCAAGGTAATATAGGTGCTCAAGGTAACACGGGCGCTACCGGTGCTACTGGACCTCAAGGCAATACAGGCGCTCAGGGTAACACGGGCACTACTGGACCTCAAGGTAATACGGGCGCTCAAGGTAACACGGGCGCTCAAGGCAACACGGGCGCTCAAGGCAACACGGGCGCTACCGGACCTCAAGGTAATACAGGCGCTCAAGGTAACAAGGGCACTACTGGACCTCAAGGTAATACGGGCGCTCAAGGTAACACGGGCGCTCAAGGTAACACGGGCGCTCAAGGTAACACGGGCGCTCAAGGCAACACGGGCGCTACCGGACCTCAAGGTAATATAGGTGCTCAAGGTAACACGGGCGCTACCGGTGCTACTGGACCTCAAGGCAATACAGGCGCTCAAGGTAATACGGGCACTACTGGACCTCAAGGTAACACGGGCGCTCAAGGTAATATAGGTGCTCAAGGTAACACGGGCGCTACCGGTGCTACTGGACCTCAAGGCAATACAGGCGCTCAGGGTAACACAGGCGCTACCGGTGCTACTGGACCTCAAGGTAACACGGGCGCTACCGGTGCCACTGGACCTCAAGGTAATACGGGCGCTACCGGTGCCACTGGACCTCAAGGTAATACGGGCGCTCAGGGTAATACAGGTGCTACCGGCGCTATTGGACCTCGAGGCAACACGGGCGCTACTGGACCTCAAGGCAATACAGGCGCTCAGGGTAACACGGGCACTACTGGACCTCAAGGTAATACGGGCGCTCAAGGCAACACGGGCAACACGGGCGCTACCGGACCTCAAGGTAATACAGGCGCTCAAGGTAATACAGGGGCTCAAGGTAATACAGGGGCTCAAGGTAATACAGGGGCTCAAGGCAACACAGGTGCTCAAGGTAACACAGGGGCTCAAGGTAACACAGGGGCTACTGGTGCTACTGGACCTCAAGGTAATACAGGTGCTCAGGGTAACACAGGGGCTACTGGTGCTACTGGACCTCAAGGTAATACAGGCGCTCAAGGTAACACGGGTGCTACTGGCGCTACTGGTATCGGAGTTACTGGACCTTCTGGACCTTCTGGTGGACCTACTGGACCGACCGGGCCAACTGGCCCTCAAGGTAATACAGGGGCTACTGGCGCTACTGGACCTCAAGGCAATACAGGTGCTCAAGGTAACACGGGCGCTACCGGCGCTACTGGGCCTCAAGGTAATACAGGCGCTCAAGGACCAACTGGTGCTACTGGAATTGGCGTTACAGGACCGACTGGACCGACTGGAACTGGCTTCCCAGTAGCAACAATTGTCGTTACAAACAACATTCAACAAACAGTACTCCAATTTAATAACTTTATCTTTAGTACTGCAATTAACGTAAACAATATTATCTTTAACGGCATAAATACAGTTACTGTTATCAACGCTGGTATTTATGTAATTAGCGTATCCATTTCTACAACTGCGCCAGGATGTGCTCCACTTGGAGTAGGAATTTCAATTAATGGGGCAGTCGCAACTGACAACTTCTCTTCAAATCTAATAGGCGACTCACTTTCCTTTACAACAATTGAAACTTTAGCGGCTGGCACAAATCTTTCTGTCCAATCTACTCTTAACGAGATTACAATTCCTGCAACCGGAAACACTAACATCAGGCTAACTGTATTTAGAATCGCTTAAATTTCACTATTTATTGTTTATGACAAATAAAAAAAGAGCGAGAAACTCGCTCTTTTTTTGTTATGTACAATAATTCATTACTACTCTAATTCAATTGAAACATTCTTTTGTGGTACAAATGTAGAAATTGCATGTTTATAAATAAGCTGTTGCTTACCTTCTGTTTCTAGTAGGACTGTAAAGTTATCAAAACCTTTAATTAATCCACGAAGCTGGAAACCATTTAATAAGTACAGCGTAACGAACGTATTTTCTTTACGGAGTTGATTTAAAAACTGATCTTGAATATTGATTGATTGCTTCATGTCGAATCCTCCTCTTTTTCTCTACTTACTATTATTCGACTTTAGTTGTAACTTTCCTTCTATGTATCGTAAAATTTCTGACGTTTTTTCACCATCAGTAACATCGAACCACGCGACATCCATTTTATTACGGAACCACGTTAATTGACGTTTGGCATAACGGCGTGAATTCGTCTTTAATTGTGATACCGATTCTTCTAAAGAGACACGATTCTCAAAATAATCATATAGCTCTTTATAACCAATCGCTTGAATAGATTGACACTCTCGCACTCCTCTTTCATGCAGACCTTTTACTTCCTCTAATAAACCTTGTTCAATCATTAGGTCAACACGCAAGTTAATGCGATCGTATAGCATTTCTCGATCCATTGTCAAGCCAATTAATGAAACATCGTACAGTAACTCGTTTTCTTGTTTTTCGAGCTGGTTACTCATTTTTTCACCCGTCGTGTGAAAAATTTCTAACGCCCGAATAACACGCCTTACATTATTGGCATGAATACGCTCCGCACTTTCTGGATCTACTTCTTGCAACTTTTTATGTACATATTCCACACCGTGTTCTAATGCTAACTTTTCCATCTGTTCTCGGTATGTAGCGTCCCCAGCCTCATTTGTAAACTGGTAATCGAATAGAACAGATTGTATATAGAGACCGGTTCCACCAACAATAATTGGTAATTTCCCGCGCTCTGTAATTTCTCGAATGCACTTACGGACACGTTCTTGAAATTCCGCCACAGAAAATGAATCTTCCGGATTTTTTATATCAATCATATAATGCGGAATTCCGTCCATCTCATCTATCGTCACCTTTGCAGTCCCGATATCCATCGTACGATAAATTTGCATGGAATCACCACTAATAATCTCACCATTCAACGCTTTTGCAAGATCGATACTTAATTTCGTCTTTCCGACAGCAGTTGGCCCAATGATGACAGCAACTTTTTCGCGTTGCACTTCTCCCATATCATTCAACTCTCTTTATGTAATATACTCCATCTATTGATTATACCCAATCTTACCAATTTTAACGGCATGATTGCAAGTTCTTTGAATCTAGCACATGAAATTACACATAAAAAAAGAGCATAGCTTGTCCAATTCTGCATATACATGATAAAAATAGCTCGGAGAGGGTGCAATGACTATGAAACAAGCGACTATCGATTTTCCATTATTAATAAAAGACCTTATTTTAGCTACTGCTACAAAAGAACAAAATTGTTCACAAGAAGAATTATACTTCGCACTAAATTGTTTACTACGTTCCTTTCATTCTACTCTTCAAGAAACAGCGTTACATCCAGAAAATAAAAATACAGAGTATATGCAAACTCAATTTTGCACCGCGTATAAAATTATTACAGGCAAAACAATTTACCCTTTTCAATAATTCTTATATAAAAAAAGCGGCCGCTTAGACATTTTCAAGCAGCCGTTTTTTATTTTAATAAATTATTTTATAACTTTCACCTTAACAGATTTACGACCCCAACTATCAGCAGTGCTATCTGAACCAACTAAAACATCAATACGGTTTCCTTTAATCGCACCACCAGTATCTCCAGCAATCGCTTCTCCATATCCTTCCACCCACACTTTTGATCCGAGAGGAATTACTTTCGGATCAACAGCAATAACTTTCATATTTGGATTCGCTGTTAAATCATGCCCCATCGCAGTTAACACACGACCACCATATGTGCCATTTTCACCCGGATTCGCTGTGTAAGCTGTCGCTTCTACTGTTATTTCACGACCACCAGCAGGTGCACTTGTTTCAGTAGATTTCGCTGCTGGCTTCGCTTGTGCTACTGGTTTACTTGATGCTCCACTTTTAACAGATTCTTTTCCGTTAACTGCCGTATCATTTTTAGCCGGAGTTTTCTCCTTAACTGATGTATCATTTTTAACCGCCGTTTTCACCTTAGTTGGCGCTTCAGCTTGAGCTGGAACTTCTTTTCTTTCAATAACAGGTGCTGTACCTGTTAAAAATGGTACGTGAACATACGCCGCTTTCCCACCATATTCGAATTGTAACCATTCGTTTTGTACTTGATTTGTCGTTTCAATCAAGTCATCTTTTTTAAGCGTGCCCAGAATTTCTGAATCAGTATTCGCTCCAACACGAACGTTTAATACGTTTGCTGTTACATAATAAGAACTTTTCGTAAACTCAGCACTTACAAACGCTTCTTTGCCATCTAATTTAATTTTGGACCATCCGTTTTCTGTATTTATAACATCTAATTTATTTCCACTTAACATTTTACCTACAAGCTTTGATTCTACAGTTGGGTTTTCTCTAACGTTTAATACATCTGTTGTTACAATCGTTTCTGCTTTAGCAGAACCTGCAAAAATCCCAAGACCAAAAACTGCTGCTGTTGCTATACCTAATAATTTTTTCATGAATAGCCTCCATTTGCTTTGTTTTCGTGTTCTCATTATAGCAACAGTTTTTTGTAGAATTTCGAAAATCACACAATTACAAAGCATTCGTAATAAACGATTAATGATTTGTAACATAAATTTCCATATTAAAGAATTGTATTTCCACCAAAATTAGCAATAGTTTTCATATATTTCTCACACATTAGTATAAGAATTTTTTTCCAAAAAAAATTACAGTATTACTCTTTTGTTACAAAAAAATCACTTTTTATTACATCTTTTACCAAAATCAATCATAATCCAATTATTAAATTACTTTTTGTAATGAAAAAGGAACAACTCCTATTAGCTGTCCCTTTTTATCTTTTATTTAACTTTCTTCTTCCAAACCCCTATCATAATAGCTGAAACAATCGTCCCAATTAATATAGAGAAAATATATAGCAACGGTTTATTCACTAATGCGATAACAAACAATCCACCATGCGGTGCCGGCAATGTAATTTGGAATAACATAGATAAGGCACCCGCGATGCTTGAACCAACAACACAGCTTACAATTACACGCACCGGATCGGCAGCTGCAAATGGAATAGCACCTTCTGTAATAAACGACGCTCCCATAATATAATTTGTTAAACCAGATTTACGTTCCGCTTCTGTAAATTTTGTTTTAAAGAATGTAGTTGCTAATGCAATCGCAAGTGGCGGTACCATACCACCAGCCATAACAGCAGAGTGCACTCCGAAATTCTTTGCTTCTATTGCAGCAATACCAAATGTAAATGCAGCTTTATTAATTGGACCACCCATATCAATTGCCATCATACCACCTAAAATAAGGCCTAATAATATAGCATTCGTACCACTCAAACCATTTAACCACCCTGTTAACATTTCATTTAATGCTACTACAGGCGGGTTTACTACTTTTTGCATAACAACTCCTGTAATCAACAATCCAAAGACTGGATATAACAAAACAGGTTTAATTCCTTCTAACTGTACTGGTAATCCTGAAAATAATCTTTTCAACCCTAAAACAACATATCCAGCTAAGAAACCAGCGATTAATCCACCTAAAAATCCCGCATTCGCTTGTGCTGCTAAAAACCCACCTACAACACCAGGCATAAAACCAGGTCGATCAGCAATGGAACTCGCAATAAATCCAGCTAAAATTGGTACAAGGAATAAGAAGGCTCCTTTTTCTCCACCGCCAATAGCCATTAATATTTCAGCAATAGGACCTTTTGCCTTAATTCCACCGAACATAAACGCTAGCGCGATTAAAATCCCGCCACCAACAACGAATGGAAGCATATTACTTACACCGCTCATTAAATGCTTATAAATTCCTAATCCTTTTTCTTTCTCTATACTTTCTGCCTTCCCATCCTCTTTTTCACCTTTAAAGATTGGTGCATCTTGTTTTACAGCTCGATTAAGAAGGATTTCAGTTTTTCTAATACCATCAGCGACCGGCACTTGAATGACATGTTTTCCAGCAAAACGCTTCATTTCAACTTGTTTATCTGCCGCAACGATAATCGCTGTTGCACGCTCAATATCCTCTTTCGTTAAACCATTCTTTATACCTGTTGATCCGTTCGTTTCAACTTTAATCGCAATCCCTAACTCTGCTGCTTTTGCCTTTAAACTATCCGCAGCCATATATGTGTGAGCGATTCCAGTTGGACAAGCTGTAACAGCTAATACGTATGGTTCATCCCCTTCTGGCTTTGCTACTTCAGCTTCTTCTTCTTTTTCCTTCTCTTTTTCATCAAATAATCGAAGAAGTTCCTCTTCATCCTTTGCTTCTAATAATTGCTTGCGAAAGCCTTCATCCATTAATAATGTAGATAGACGCGACAACGTTTCTAAATGAGTATTATTCGCCCCTTCACTTGCAGCAATCATAAAGAATAAATGTGCAGGCTGTCCGTCAAGCGATTCATAATTGATACCGCTTACACTTCTACCGAAACAAATCGATGGTTGTTTAACAGCCTTCGTCTTCGCATGAGGTATTGCAATACCTTCACCAATTCCTGTTGTACTTTGTGACTCTCGCTTTAAAATAGCTTCTTTAAATTTAGCTTTACTATTTAAACGATTAGCACCATTTAATTTCTCAACTAATTCATCTATGACAGCTTCTTTATTTGAAGCTGTCAAATTCATAATGACTGTATCCCTTTTTAATAGTTTTGTAATTTTCATATGCTGTTTCCCCCTATCGCTTAACTACAACTACTTGCGACAATAATTCTTCTACTTTTTCCTTTGTACATAAATCTGCTGAAAATGCTGTTGCACTCCCCGTTGCAACACCATATTGAAATGCTTTTTCAATATCTTTTATCTGTTCATATTTACCTACAAATCCAGCAACGAGAGAATCTCCTGCCCCAACTGAATTAATTACAACACCTTTTGGAACAGTTGCTTCATATATACCTTCTGCCGTAAATAATAAAGCTCCATCTCCTGCCATTGATACGATAACGTGCTCTACACCTTGTTCGATTAATTTTTTTCCATACGGTAAAATGTCTTCTACTGTTGAAAGCTCCACTCCGAATAACTCACCAAGTTCATGATGGTTTGGCTTAATTAAAAATGGCTTATTTTTAATTACATGCTGCAGTGCACTTCCACTTGCATCTACTACTACACGAATACCTTTTTCCGATCCAAACGCAGCAATTGATTCATAAAAGGTATTTGGAATAGAGGCTGGTACACTTCCAGCAAGTACCACACAATCTCCAGATTGCATACTTTCAATTTTTTTCATTAACTGGCCAAACTGCTCTTTTGTCACAATAGGACCTTGTCCATTTAATTCTGTTTCTTCTTTCCCTTTTATTTTCACATTAATTCGAGTATCTTCATCTACTTGGACAAAGTTTGTTGTTACCCCTTCATCATGTAATACATCTTTAATAAATTGACCAGTAAATCCACCAGTAAATCCAAGTGCTACATTTTCAACACCTAAACGATGAAGAACACGAGAAACATTAATCCCTTTCCCTCCAGGAAACTTCATATCTTTTTCCGCTCGATTTACTGTTCCTAAATCAAAAGAATTAACTTGTACTACATAATCAATAGATGGGTTTAAAGTAACTGTATAGATCATTGTTTATCAGCCTCAATTACATTGGTTTGTTTTTTATATTTTTCTAAATCAATTTCTAAATGATTTGTAATAATATTTGCATCTTCAACATTTGCAATTTTCGCAAACGCAACTTCTGAAAACTTACTTTCATCAATTAAGAAATATCCTTCGTTCGCTAATGTTAGTGCCATTTGTTTTAAGAGTGCCTCTTCTGGATCTGGCGTTGTAAAACCAAGCTGTTCATGTACACCATTCGCTCCTAAAAAACATTTATCAAAGCGATATTTCTGCATACTTTCTTGCGCCATTGCACCAATTAAAGCTTTCGTCCTACTCTTCATCATCCCGCCTAGTAAATACGCACGAATATTATTTTCAACTAAAGCTTCAATATGCATAAGTCCGTTCGTAACGACAGTAACATCTTTATTTATTAAAAATGGAATCATTTCAAATGTTGTACTTCCTGCATCTAAATAAATGCAATCACCTTGTTCAACAACGCTAGCCGCATACTTAGCAATTTGTTGTTTTATTTGAATGTTTTTGGATGATTTTTCAACCATCGTTGGCTCCTGTCCTTTCCCTGTTAAAACAGAGGCTCCGCCATGAACTCTTTTTAATAACCTTTGCTTTTCCAATTGTGCTAAATCACGACGTATTGTTGATTCAGAGCTTTCTGTTCTTTCAACTAATTGCTGTAATTTAACTACTTTCTGTTCTTTTACAAGTTGCAATATCATTTGATGACGTTCAGGAGTTAACATTTTATTCACCTCTTCTTTGATTACAGTATAATCAAAACGATCACAAAAATCAACCATAAACAATCGAAAACAACCAAAAGTAATCATAAACATTCAAAAAACGATTGCAAATAACAAAAAAACCTATTTGATACAATAATCAAATAGGTTTCTTCTTTCGATCCACTTATAGAGAAGCTTTATATATATTTAGAACATCATCTTTATTTAATTTTTTAAAGTTACCGAATTCACCATAAGCCATCGCTTTATCCGCCATTAAGTCAATTTCACTTTCTCTAATAGCGTAATCAGCTAATGTTACTGGAGCTTCAATTGAAGTCCAAAATTGACGTAACGCCTCAATTCCCTCTAACGCAACCTCTTTATCTGTCTTCCCATCTGTTTCTACATCGAATACACGAATAGCAAACTGTTCAAAACGACTCACATTTTCATCTACAACATGCTTCATCCAATTTGGGAATAGAATTGCAAGGCCGCCCCCATGCGGTATGTCATGAACAGCAGAAACTGCATGCTCAATATTATGAGTTGCCCAGTCTCCTTTTACTCCCATCGCTAAAATGCCGTTTAACGCCATAGTACCGCAATATAAAATTGTTTCCCTATGCTCATAATTTTCTAAATCACTTAAAAGCTTAGGAGCTGTTTCAATTACTGTTCTTAAAACAGATTCACAATAACGATCTTGTAATTCTGTATTCATGCCGTGATGGAAATATTGCTCTAATACGTGCGACATAATATCGACCATACCGTAAATTGTTTGATCTTTCGGTACAGACGCAGTATGAACTGGATCTAAGATTGAAAACTGCGGGAAAGTAACTGGACTACCCCATCCATACTTTTCATTCGTTTCCCAGTTTGTAATTACTGAGCCTGCATTCATTTCAGAACCTGTCGCCGCAAGAGTAAGTACAGTACCAAATGGTAACGCCTCGCCAGCGAATGCTTTTTTCGTTACAATATCCCACACATCTCCATCATATTTACTGCCAGCAGCAATCGCTTTTGTACAGTCGATTACACTTCCACCACCAACTGCTAAAATAAATTCAACTCCATTGTCTTTACAAATTTGAATTCCTTTCTTTACAGTTGATAAACGTGGATTCGGTTCAACACCAGTTAATTCAAATACTTCCGCATTTATTTCCTGTAAAATAGAAATTACATTTTCATAAATACCGTTTCTTTTAATACTTCCTCCTCCATATACGAGAAGAACTTTTTTACCGAACTGTGGAATTTCAGTCTTTAACTGCTCCAATTGTCCTTTACCAAAAATAAGTTTTGTTGGGTTACGAAATACAAAATTTTGCATATACCTTTACCATCCCTTCCATATGAAAAGCAACTATACTTTTGTATACCACACTTTTTTAATTTCACAAACAAATTTGCTTAACAAAAAAATCCCAGCCTTTAGGCTGAGACTTTTTATTGGTAATAAGGTGAGATCATTAAGTAAACAATAACACCAGATAAACTTACATATAACCAAATCGGCATCGTCCAACGTACAATTTTACGGTGACGTGTTAATTGATTCGTAAAACCAAATACAAGTGCGAACAATGCAAGTGGTACAATAATTGCAGCAAGGATAATATGTGTAATTAAAATGATGAAGTACACATATTTAATAAATCCTTCTCCACCAAAATGTGTTGCCGGTGCCAAGTAATGATACGATAAATATGACACACAAAATAATAAAGTCGTTGTAAATGCCGCAAGAATAAAACCGCGGTGCATCTTTACATTCTTTTTAATAATAGAAAATAAAGCTGCTAATAAGAATACAAACGTAAAGCTATTAAAGATTGCATTTAACATTGGTAAAATTGTTACATCAAAATGTACTTCTCCTTCATAGCCAACAGGTCCAAAGAACAAAAATAATATAATCGCATTTACAATTACAGAAAGCGTTATCACAATAGGAGCATAGCTTTTCTGACTTGTTGATTGATCCACCAAAATGGTCACTCCCTCTTCCTTCAAATATGTATACGTAACCTCACTATTTTAACATATTATTCACAGTGTAAATGTGACAATAGTTTGACACAGTAAGACAAAACAAAGAAAAAATCCTTCTTAACAATACTTCTTAAGAAGGATTTTATCGCTTTATTATTTAAATAGCAATGCAATTAGTTTTTGTTAAAAAACGTATTGCTATACGCTTGATATATTTCAGACACTTGATATCCCATTAGTGAAATTGCTGTTAATGAAAAGAAACCAATCATAAGAAATCGAAACCACATATAAATCTCCTCCTTGTATTTAGCTTAAAAAACGTTAGCTATCTTACAAGTTAAGTGGCACTCTTCTTCATCACTTTCTTTCCTCTTCACAATCGCTGTTATAAAACGAATCATAAAGAATATAACAAAAGGCATTTGTTTATCATTTATATTGGCATAGTTTGGTAACGGCTCTCTTTGCAAATCGAACGGAGATGAGAAGGAATAGAACATACCTTGCTCTTCCATATATACGATTACAATCTTCATACAAAATACTATCCCGAGAAACGAAACAATATCTTGCCATTCTGTCGTATATAACAGGTTATACAGCTCTAATACGTACTCTTCCATCGTCATCCCCCCCTTCCTTTTTTATCATTTTGCTCTCCTTCATATAAAAAGTCAAGAAAAAAGTTTATTTTCACTATGCTAATAGTAATTACTTGTTTCTATGTTTATATATGATTCTTTTATAGCAATGATTGGGTGTAACTCTCTTCCAAAACAATAAATTAGAATCGAACAGATTCTTCCTTTCTACTTTCAGGTTTCAAAACTATGCTATTTTTATTTCTATTAAGAATAAAATAAGAAAGTATTATAAGAACAGTAACAAGCATCGTTAAAAGCGCTTGCGAACGTAAAGATTCAATTGCTAGCATTGCAACTAAAACTGCTATTATAGCGGCAATTGTAACATACGTTACATACGGGAAAAGCCACATTTTCACTTTCAAATTTTGTTGTTCTACTTTTCCCATTTTTTTACGCATCTTTAAATGTGAAACTGCAATAACGAGATAAACTAGTAATGCGATCCCACCAGATGCATTCACTAAAAATAAAAAGACTTTATCTGGAGATATGTAACTAAAAACAACTCCAATATAAGCGAAGAAAGTTCCAAATAAAACTGCCCGAACTGGAACACCACTACTGCTCAATTTTAAAAATACCTTTGGGGCATCTCCTCTTTCTGCCATCGAAAAAAGCATTCTTGAGTTTGTATATAAGCCCGAATTTAAGCAAGAAAGTACAGCTGTTAAAACGATAAAATTCATAATTTGTGCTGCTGCTGGTATTCCTATATGTTCAAGTACAGCTACAAACGGACTTTTTAGTATGTTTGCTGAATTCCATGGAAGGAGTGTAACAACTACAGCAATAGATCCAATGAAAAATACGAGAATACGCCAAATTACGCTATTTGTTGCTGTTTTTACTGCTTTTACAGGTTCAGCAGACTCACCAGCCGCCACTGCAACAATCTCTGACCCCATAAATGAAAATATAACGACGGTTATTCCAAGCAGAACCGAACTTATCCCATTTGGCATAAATCCCCCTTGCCCTACTAAATTTGAAGTGCCAAGTGCTTCCGTTCCTGGTACAAACCCTAAAATAACAGCAAGTCCAAGACAAAGGAATAAGACAATACTTATTACTTTAATAAAAGAAAACCAATATTCAAATTCTCCAAATGATTTCACCGAAAAAACATTCGTCAACGTTAATAAAATTGTTAATAGTAAGCTTAATAACCATAGTGGAATTTGTGGAATCCAGTATTGAATGATACCAGCACCTGCTGTAGCTTCTATTGCAATAACAATTACCCAGAAGAACCAATATAGCCACCCAATTGTATAACCCGCCCATGGACCAATTGCTTCTCGTGCATATGTTGCAAATGAACCACTTGTCGGGTTAATTGCTGCCATTTCCCCCAACATTCTCATGACGAAAATGACTAAAAGTCCTGCTAATGCATATGAAACGATAGAACCTGGTCCTGCTGAATGCACAACTGCACCACTTCCAACAAACAGACCAGCCCCTATTACGCCGCCAATTGAGATCATTGTAATGTGACGTATTTTGAGATCTTTCTTTAGATTTTTATCCAACTCTTGTACATCCCCTTCCAAACTTAATTTTGAAATTTATGTAAGAGTATTATGCATAAAATCTTGTCCTACACTTTAAGATATATCAAAATATTCTGAATTCAATAAATGTAATTCAACCTCCTACAGAAATTATTACATTAGGTTTAATAATTTTCCATACAAAATTGTTGAGAAAATTATAGTCACCTTAAAAAAGAACGAATTTTCAGATGCAATTAAATAAACAAGATTATACATCTAGACAACTTTTTGTATAGGAGTGTTGATATGTTAAACAAGTTCAAATTCATTTGTTGTCTGTTAGTAATTTTCTTACTGCTACCACTAGTCCCCTTCCAAACACAAGCTGCAAACAATTTAGGATCAAAACTACTCGTTGGATATTGGCATAACTTTGATAACGGTACTGGCATTATTAAATTAAAAGACGTTTCACCAAAATGGGATGTAATAAATGTATCTTTCGGTGAAACTGGTGGTGATCGTTCCACTGTTGAATTTTCCCCTGTGTATGGTACAGATGCAGAGTTCAAATCTGATATTTCCTATTTAAAAGGTAAAGGAAAAAAAGTGGTTCTTTCAATAGGTGGACAAAATGGGGTCGTTTTACTTCCTGACAATGCCGCTAAGCAACGTTTTATTAATTCCATACAATCTCTTATCGATAAATACGGTTTTGATGGAATAGATATTGACCTTGAATCAGGTATTTACTTAAACGGAAATGACACTAATTTTAAAAACCCGTCAACTCCTCAAATCGTGAATCTTATCTCAGCTATTCGAACAATTTCAGACCATTACGGTCCAGATCTTCTATTAAGCATGGCACCTGAAACAGCTTATGTTCAGGGCGGTTATAGTGCATATGGAAGCATATGGGGTGCGTATTTACCAATTATTTACGGAGTGAAAGACAAACTAACGTACATTCACGTTCAACATTACAATGCTGGTGGCGGCATTGGGATGGACGGTAATAATTATAATCAAGGAAACGCAGACTACGAGGTCGCGATGGCCGATATGCTCTTACATGGATTTCCTGTAGGTGGTAATCCAAATAACATTTTCCCGGCTCTTCGTTCAGATCAAGTAATGATTGGGCTTCCTGCAGCACCGGCAGCAGCTCCAAGCGGTGGATATATTTCTCCAACTGAAATGAAAAAAGCTTTAGATTATATTATTAAAGGCATTCCTTTCGGAGGAAAGTATAAACTTTCTAATCAAAGTGGCTACCCTGCATTTCGTGGTCTAATGTCTTGGTCCATTAATTGGGATGCAAAAAACAACTTTGAATTCTCCAATAACTATAGAACATATTTTGATGCCATTCCCTTGCAAAAATAATAAAAAACAACAATAGGTTATATAAAGTAACCTATTGTTATTTTTTATTTATGTAAATTACTTTTTCACATCCATATCTAAATTATGAAGAGATCCTTCTCCATTTCTTAAATAGCTATTTACGAGACTTAAAAGCAATTTACCACCAACTAACATTGCACGTTCATCAAAATCAAATTGAGGATGATGATGTGGATATGTTGCTCCTATTTCTTCATTACCCGCACCTGTGAAGAAAAATGCTCCTGGAACATGTTCTAAGTAGTATGCAAAATCTTCTCCACCCATAATTGGTGGAACCTCTAATACACGCTCTCTTCCAAAATCACGCTCTGCAATTTTCATAAAACGATTCGTTTCATCCAAATGATTAATTAATATTGGATATCCACGTTTGTATTGAATATCCACTTCCGCATGGAGTGAATGACAGATTCCCTCCACAATTCGTTTGAATTCTTCTTCTATAAAATCTCTTATTTCAGGATCTAACGTTCGAATTGTTCCTGTTAGTGTTGCTGTATCCGCAATAATATTATCCGCCTGACCAGCGTGGAATGTACCGACTGTTAACACGGCAGATTGAAGTGGATCTATTTTTCGACTCACTAAAAGTTGCAATTGATTAATAACTTGTGTCGCTACAATAATTGCATCTACAGTATGATGTGGCATCCCTCCGTGTCCACCTCGACCTTGAATCTTCACTTCAAAAGTATCCGCTGCTGCCATCATTGCTCCAGCTTTCGCACCAACAATGCCTAAGGGCATTTGTGACGATAAATGTGTTCCAAAAACAACATCTACTCCCTCTAAACAACCATCCTCAATCATCGCAATTGCACCACCAGGTTCTTTTTCTTCTGCATGTTGATGAATAAGAACTACTTTTCCAGAAAGCTGGTCTCTATGATCACTTAATATTTTTGCAACTCCTAAAAGTGTTGCTGTATGTCCATCATGCCCACAAGCATGCATGACCCCAGGAACCTTTGATTTATATGAGACTTGTTTTTCATCTTGAATAGGTAGTGCATCAAAATCAGCACGTAACGCTATCGTCTTCCCAGGTCTTCCACCTTCAATTACGCCGATTACCCCTCTTCCGCCTACATCCGTTTTCACATCAATACGAAGGCTTTTTAAGACTTCAGCTATTTTTTTCGGTGTTTCTATTTCTTGAAACGATAGCTCTGGGTATTGATGAAAATCTCTTCGCCACGAAACCATTTGATTATATAAACTTTCCAATTCTTTATGCCATGTTTCTATCATAGAAATTCCCCTTTCTTTTTAACAGTTTAAATAAAAAATACATAATATTATGTATTTAATCAATAAAAAAAGAGAACTTTCTTTAAAAGTACTCTTAATTCTTCAAAATATTAAACGTTCTACTTTAGTCACTACTTTGCTTCAATACAAATAGTGAAAGTTCCGGTACACTCAAAAATCTAACAGGCATTCGGGTTGTCCCAATACCACGATTTACGTATAAGTGTAACGGCCTATTCTTCCCTTCTAATTCATACATACCTTCAACATGACTCTCAGCTAGTTTTGTAGTAATTAATGGACCTATAAAAGGAATTTGAACTTGTCCTCCGTGACTATGTCCTGACATTTGAAAATCGACTGGATAACGAGATACTTTATCTACAACATCCGGCTCATGTATTAATAGCATATTGAAATCTTGTTGTCTTAAGTTTTTTAAAGTCGAGTCTATTTGTGGCTTCCCTAATAAAAAATCATCCAAACCTGATATTGTAATATACTTGCCGTTTTCCGCTTTAATTTTCTGCACTTCATTTACTAACACAGAAAAACCAGCTTCCTCCATATACTTTTTGTAAAATAAACTACCGCCCCCACCTCTATCATGATTCCCAAACACAGCATATTTTCCTAGGGGAGCTTTAATTTTCTGCAAAATAACCTTTGCTTCTTCTCTTTCCGCACTATAGGATCCAAACTTATCTATTAAATCTCCTGTAAAAACTACTATATCTGGATGTAATTCATTCATCCTCTCCACCAAATTTTCTAGTTGTTTCAATGTAAAATCTGGTCCTAAATGTACATCTGAGAACTGCAATATTTTTTTATTATTAAACTCTTTAGGAATTGTAGGAGCGTCTATTTCATTCCACGTAACTGTTACTAGTTTTCTTTCTATTTCAGTCGCATAGAAATACAAACTTACTGGTATCATTAATATACTTATGAAACTAATAATAAATATCTTTACGATTGATTTTTTTCGTTCTTTTTTTACATGATGCGTATTCATGTTTTCACCTCTAAAATCACTTTAAAGCCTTATTGTTACATTAATGTGACAACATGAACAATGTTCATTATATCCAATTTTATCCCCACTCACTTTGACAAATTTATACAGAAGTCATAACATATTTTTATAATACATAGATTCTTTAAAATGTTTCTTCTATTCATTTCATCATTCTATTAAGGAGAGGTTATTCATGTCTGTATTTACACCAGAAGAAATTACGGAACTTGCTGCTAATTCCGGAAGAAAAAAAGCTCATTTATCATTGCTCCCTATGCTAATTCTCGGTTTTTTTGGTGGTGCTTTCATAGCATTAGGATATTTACTTGATATCCATGTTATCGGAACAATGCCACAATCTTGGGGATCATTTACTAGTTTTCTAGGTGCTGCCGTATTCCCTATCGGTCTTATACTCGTTATCCTTGCAGGCGGTGAATTAGTAACTGGCAACATGATGACCGTTTCAATGGCATGGCTTCACAAAAAAATCGACTTATTTCACTTCATACGAAATTTAGTTATTGTTACGTTTAGCAACTTCATAGGTGCTATATTCGTCGCTTATTTTTTTGGTCATATCGTCGGCTTAACGGAGGGAGCTTTTTTAGCAAAAACAGTTTCTATTGCACAAGCTAAACTACAAGATACACCACTACAAGCCTTCATTTCTGCAATCGGGTGTAATTGGCTCGTTTGTTTAGCTGTTTGGCTCAGTATGGGAAGTAAAGAATTTATCGGAAAGATTGTCGGTATTTGGTTCCCTGTTATGACTTTTGTTGCGATTGGATTTCAACACGTTGTAGCCAATATGTTTGTCATCCCAGCTGCAATTTTTTCTGGTCATTTAACTTGGGGTTAATATTTTCCAAACTTCATTTTTGTTTTCTTCGGAAACTTAGTAGGGGGTATGTTATTTGTAGCATTACCTTATTTCATATCTTATAATAAGAAACTATCTTCCAATAAAGAGCAAACTGCATTAAAGAAAAAATCTGTATCCGCTTAAATTGAATGTCTATAAAGTGGTCCTAAAAAATATTACAAATTTCATTTTTTTTGCGAATATATGTACGTACACTTGTTCTCGAATGTTTTATACGATATAATAACAACTTAAATAGCATTATTTACATATGAGGTGAAAAACATGAATAAAACAGAATTAATTAAAAACGTAGCACAAAACGCTGAGATTTCTCAAAAAGAAGCTACTGTAGTTTTACAAACTGTAGTAGAATCAATCACTAACACTTTAGCTGCTGGTGAAAAAGTACAACTTATCGGATTCGGTACATTCGAAGTTCGTGAAAGAGCTGCTCGTACAGGCCGTAACCCACAGACGGGTGAAGAAATGCAAATCGCAGCTTCTAAAGTACCTGCTTTCAAAGCTGGTAAAGAACTAAAAGAAGCTGTAAAATAATGAAAAATAGCCTTCTCATTTATGAGAAGGCTATTTTTTTCATTATATAATTAATAAAAATCTGACTATTATGTTGCTTATTTTGTTCCTTTATGCAAATAAAACCTTTGCTTTCAAAGAAAAGTTTTGCTGTAATACTCGCTTCTGTAAATATATCTCTATGCTGCAAGTTCACCGCTTCTTTTTCTAACTTCTGTAGTATGTAAGAAGCTATCCCTTTCCCCTGATAGTCTTTATGCGTAAATAAGCGATCTACGTAATGTTCCTCATTATAATCCCCAAATCCTACTATCACACCTTTATACTCTGCAACATAACAAATATTCTTTTCTAAAGATTGTAGCCAACTTTCTCTATCTAGTCGCTCTGGTGCCCAGGCATTTAACTGTAGCGTATTATAATCTTTTGCATTAACCGTATGAACCGTTTCATAGAATAATTGCAATACTTGTTCTAAATCCTCTTTCTGAAATGTTCTAATTATAATATCTTTAAACATATATAAATCTCCTCATCAAGCTATCACTTCTATTTCTGCTATATTATATCTTTTTTCTTTCTATACGAACAAAAAACAATACTTATTCAAAGTATTGTTTTTTGTATAAAAGCATATTCAATTACTCTATAAATTAAAATTTTTATTATTTTAATTTAACTCTTTGCAATCTTAATGCATTTAATACGACTGATACAGAGCTAAACGCCATCGCTGCACCCGCAACCCAAGGAGCTAAGAAACCAAGTGCTGCAATTGGGATTCCTAGGCCGTTATAGGCTAACGCCCAGAATAGATTTTGCTTAATATTTCTAATCGTCATTTTACTCATAAAGATGGCATCGGCAATACTATTCAAGTCACCACGGATTAATGTAATATCCGCTGCTTCCATTGCTACATCTGTCCCTGTTCCAATTGCCATTCCAATGTCTGCTGTAGCAAGAGCAGGAGCATCATTAATTCCATCTCCAACCATCGCTACTTTCTTACCACTAGCTTGAAGTTTTTTCACTTCTTCTGCTTTTCCTTCTGGTAATACTTCTGCAATTACGTGATCAATACCAACTTGCTTGGCAATTGCCTGAGCAGTTTGTGTATTATCACCTGTAATCATAACGACATCGAGACCCATTTTCTTAAGCCTTGCAATTGCTGCTTTTGAAGTATCTTTTACTGTATCTGCAACGGCAACAATCCCAGCATATTCCTTATCGATCGCAATAAGCATTGCTGTTTTTCCTTCTCGCTCTAGTTCTTCCATCGATTTAGAAACTTCTTCAATATCAATATTGAATTTTTTCATTAATCGGCGTGTACCAATTAATAATTGTTTTCCTTCGACAACCGATTCAATACCAAATCCAGGAATTGCTTCAAACGTTTCTGAACTTGGGATATCAATTCCCTTTTCTTTAATTCCTTCTACAATCGCTTCTGCAAGTGGGTGTTCAGAGTTTTTTTCTGCCGCACCTACTAAACATAGTATTTCTTTTTCATGGAATCCATCTGCTACAATTACGTCTGTTAATATTGGTTTTCCATTTGTAACTGTACCTGTTTTATCCAAAATAATCGTATCTAATCGATGTGTCGCTTCTAGATGCTCTCCACCTTTAAATAAAATACCATGTTCAGCTGATCTTCCTGATCCCGCCATAATAGATGTAGGTGTTGCAAGACCTAAAGCACATGGACAAGCAATAACAAGTACTGCTATCATTTTCTCAAGTGCTCCTCCAAAATCACCAGGTGTAACAAATACCATCCATACTACAAAAGTGATAATAGCAATCCCAACTACAACAGGTACGAAAATACCTGAAATTTGATCCGCTACCCTTTGAATAGGAGCTTTCGAACCTTGAGCCTCTTCTACTACTTTAATAATTTGTGCTAATGCAGTGTCTCTTCCTACTTTAGTTGCCTTAACTTTTAAAAATCCATTTTTATTCATTGTAGAACCGATTACTACATCCCCAATTGTTTTATCAACTGGAATACTCTCACCTGTTAACATCGATTCATCTATCGCTGATTTTCCTTCTACAATTTCCCCATCTACCGGGATTTTTTCACCAGGTTTTACATAGACGATATCACCTGCTACCACTTCTTCGATTAAAATTTTTATTTCTGTTCCATCTCGTACAACTGTAGCAGTTTTCGCCTGTAATCCCATCAATTTTTTAATAGCTTCTGATGAACGTCCTTTTGCTTTTGCCTCAAATAATTTACCTAAAATAATTAATGTAATAAGTACTGCGCTCGTTTCAAAATATAAATCTGTCATATGTTCCGAAGAACCAATTGATTGAATGCTTAAATACACACTGTAGAAATACGCTGCAGAGGTTCCAAGTGCCACGAGAACATCCATGTTGGCACTTTTATTGCGTAACGCTTTATAAGCACCAATATAAAACTGGCCTCCAATTATAAACTGTACTGGAGTTGCAAGAGCTAGCTGCACCCAAGGATTCATAAGCATATCAGGTAAATAAATAAACGATGTAAATGAGAAGTGGCTCACCATTGCCCACAATAACGGGAATGATAAAATAAATGAAATGATAAATTTCTTCTTTTGTCGCTCAATTTCTTGTAATCGATGATCAGTTGATGCATCCTGCTCATCTGATTTTACTTCTAATTTATATCCTAACTTTGTAATCGCGCTCTTCATTTCATTTACACTGATTTCATCAGGATTAAAGTCAACTGTAGCCGATTCTAAAGCAAAATTTACTGTCGCTTTATTCACACCTTCTAGCTTATTCAAACGCTTTTCTACTCTATTCGCACATGCTGCACATGTCATTCCCGAAACAGTAAACTCAGCTTTATCACTTACAATTCCATATCCTAACGATTCAACTTTTTCTTTAAATTGTTGCGGATTTGTTTGAGTGGGATCGTACAAAATTTTTGTTTTTTCAAGCGCAAAATTTACATTTGCCTCTTGAACACCTTCTACTTTTTTAAGACCTTTTTCAATTCTATTCGCACATGCGGCACATGTCATTCCTGATATTTGAAGATTGGCCTCTTTTTTCTCATTCATTTCATTCACCCCTACCATATACCCTCAAGAGGTATATTTTTTAGCAAAATAAATCGCACTTTATTTAAAGTACGATTTATTCCAGTATTTAAAAATTTTTATATAACATCGTATCCTTGATCTTCGATTACACTAACAATATCTTTTAAAGTAATGATTGATGAGTCAATGGTAACTTCAACTGTTCCTTCTGCTAATTGTACTTTTACTTGTTCAACACCATTTAGTTCTTTCACATTACTTTCAATAGAATTTACACAATGGCCACAAGACATACCTTCAACTTGTAATGTTAACTGTTCCATTTAAAATCCTCCTCTTGTTTCTTCATTGTTTGTTTATCACAACTACATCTTACCATACCCCCCTAAGGTAATCAATGGTTTTGTATCATGATTTTAAATTTTTTCTAAACTCTTTATTTCTTTGCTCCAATTATGAATTTGTAATCCCTTCCCCTATATAAAGAAAAAGCCAAGCTAATTAAATACTAGCTTGGCCTTTATGCTTTTGAAAAACGTTCAAATACTGTCATTAATTCTTCAATTGCTTCGTCACCATTACCATCTTTAATAGCTCCTGAAACACAATGACTTGTATGGTTTTTTAAGACACCCATTCCTACTTTTTTCATCGCTGCATTAATCGCAGAAATTTGAACTAAAATATCAACGCAATAACGATCATTTTCAATCATGTTTTGAATACCACGGACTTGGCCTTCAATCCTCTTTAATCTATTTATAATTTGTTCTTTTTCTTTTTCTGATCTATGTGTTACTGATTCATGCTCTTTATGATCCATATTATCACCTTCTCAAAGTTTCTCTTCATCCAATAAAACAATTACTTTTACGAGTATACCAATTATAGCATTAAATATCTATGTATGATACCCCATATGAGTATATTTCCTCTTTATGATTATTCTTAACACATTATTAGCTTCTCAGTCCCAATTATCATTATACCCTTCCCTTTTTCTCAAAAAAGCATTACATCTCCCCTCAAAATTCAATAAAATGAAACATCAATAAGCGGGGATTGTCCGTCCCCGCTTATTAATGTTTCACAAATATAAAAGTCTCAATCTTTACATATCTAAATTGAGACTTTTTTCTTCCTATATATAATTATTGTTGATCGCATACTTTTGTATCATTCACTACAGAAGTTCCTTCAACGGTTACCGTATGAAAACAATCATTCACTCGAACTGTCACAACATTATCTTGCCGATCAATGATATGATATTCATTAAAATTTTTATTCAGAGCACTGCGAATTTGTTCTCCTTCATAAATTGGAATGCCATGTGATAAAACCCAAATAAGCCCAGCGATAGCAAGAATAGTTTTCATACGATCTACCTCCTTGAGAATATAGTGAACTTTTAATCCGCGCTTTTTCAGCTTTACTAATCATAAATTGAATTAACCAAGCCTTTTGGAAGTAAGTTCATTTCGTCTATTTTATGTTTATGCTAATTGTGACGGAATTGTGACAACTTTTTGTCTCTTTAGACGAAAAGTTGAAACAAAACGTTCAAAAAGGACAATTCTACTTACGTGAACAAAAAGGCTATGGAGAATTTCCTCCATAGCCTTTTTGTTGAATTTTATTAAATGACCATTTCACTATGCTTAATCTTAAGCGTTTCAATTTGAATTGTAGCATGTTCAATATGGAACTCCTGTTTTAACATAGTAATAATATTTTGAAGCACTTCTTGATCGTCCTGTTTTTTATCGATCATTACATGGACACTTAATGCATCTAATCCTGATGTAATTGTCCAAATGTGGAGATCGTGTATATCACGTACACCATCTACTTCTTTAATAGCTTGCTTAACTTGTTCTATCTCAATTGAAACAGGTGTACCCTCCATAAGTATATGAATGGAATGTTTTGTTACTCCCCATGCACTCTTTAAAATTAATAGCGCTACAATTACTGAGATAATTGGATCTGCAATATACCATGAAAATAAAGACATAAGTGCACCAGCTACTAACGCACCAACTGAACCTAAAGCATCTCCAAGAACATGTAAATATGCGCTACGTAAATTGACGTTATTTTTCACATCACCTTGTCTCATAAGAGCCCATGCACTAATTAAATTTGCTAGTAAACCAATTGATGCGATTAACATCATTGGACCACTCGCTACAGTTGGTGGTTCAAAAAACCTTCCGATTGCTTCCCACACGATTAGTCCCGCCACGACAAATAATGTAATTCCATTAATTAATGCAGCTAAAATTTCAAAACGATAATATCCATACGTTTTTGTAGAAGTAACTGTTCTAGCTGCTAATCCAATGGCAATTAAACTTAATAATAACGAGCTTGTATCACTTAACATATGTCCTGAATCAGATAATAAGGCTAAACTATTTGTAACTAGTCCTCCAAAAAATTCAAGAAACATAATAATTGCCGTAATTACTAATGCCGTAATTAAACCTTTCTTATTCCCTTCTCTACTCTCTTCAAAATGATGATGTCCGTGGGAATGCCCATGATGTTGGTGACCGTGATGATGTCCCATATAAATTCCTCCTTTTATTAATCTATTAACATTTGTTCTGAAGTTCACCACTTCTATCTGTCTATTGCTTTTATTAATATAGAAATGCGGCTTTAATCCATTCTCATACCATTTTCTAATTTTTGATTTTCAAACAACTCTTTTCCTACTCGAATCGAATTTGTCGGACAACTTTCATATGCTGCCACCATTGCATTCAAAAATGTAGTTGGAATTCCAATTATTCCTTCATTGTGATCTAATGCACCAAATGCTTTACTTTTACAATCCAATTGATATATATCTGGTGCTATAGAGCGGCATAATCCACATGATTCACAAGTTTCTTTATTTACAACAGTATAATGTAACAATATTTGTTACTCCCATTAATCTCATACAATACTAAGGTAGGGTATATCAAAATGATTATTTTACACTATTTTTCTTTCCATCACTTCTCCTTTTCCCCTTAAATAATAATGACATATCGGTTTTAAATCGTTATCTAATTCATAAACTATTGGTGTTCCTGTTGGAATGTTTACATATTCTATATCTTCATCTGAAATTTGATCTAAATGTTTTACTAAAGCTCGTATTGTATTTCCATGCGCTGCAATAATCACTTTTTTTCCATCTTTTAAATTAGGGGCTATTTCTTCATCCCAATATGAAACAACTCGTTTTTCTGTATCTTCTAGATTTTCTGTAAGGGGAAACTTATTTTCTTTTAAATCTCTATACTTCGGATGTGCCGCTTCATATCTCTCATCATCTTTTGTAAGAGCTGGTGGGTGTACATTTGTTGAACGTCTCCATAAAGTTACTCTCTCATCACCATATTTTCTCGCTGTTTCTTCTTTATTTAATCCTTGAAGTGCACCGTAATGTCTCTCATTTAATTTCCAGTTTTTATGAATAGGTATCCACATCAAATCCATTTCCTCAAGAGTAATCCACAAAGTACGCATCGCTCTTTTTAAAACAGATGTATATGCTATATCGAATGAGAATCCATCGGCTTTCAAAATCTCTCCAGCTTCTCTTGCTTCTCGAAGACCAGCATTTGATAAGTCTACATCTGTCCAGATTTTCAACATTCCATTCACTTTGTCCGTGTCTTATTAAAACGAGCTTAATCCTTATTATCTCCTCTCCTTTTAAAGTTGCATTTTCATAAAGAAATATCTTTATGAAAATGCACGATTACTTATTGAATTCTTTCTTGTTCATTTCACTACTATGACTAAACGCCAATTCAATTAATCCATTTACATGAGAATCATCTAATGAATAAAAAACAAGTTTTCCTTCTTTACGCTTTTTTGCTAATCCTATTGTTTGTAACAGTCTTAAATGATGCGAAGCCGTTGCAATACTACTATGAATAATACTTGCGACATCGCGTACACAAAGTTCCTTTTCCGTATACAGTGCATACGCAATTTTTAATCGTGTTTCATCCGCGAGTGCCTTGAACATTTTCGCTACACTACTTATATTTTCTTTCTCCAATATGTCACTTGCATGCTTTACTTTTTGCTCATCGTGATAACAAAGTTCACAATGTTCTTCTTTCATAAGTAACACCTCTTATTCAAATATATATTTGATTATGTATGTAGTATACCTTATTAACCAAAAACATTCAAATGTTTATTTGAATGTTTTTGGTTAATACTTTAAATATGTCTATATAACAAAAAGAATCCCACATAATATGGGATTCTTTTTTATGCTATTAATTCTTCTATAAATGACTAATAAATCTTAATCCTTTACTTAAAGAAGTCGGCACAACAGATGCATGATTCTCCCCTTCAGCTTCATAAAACTTAAATATAAACTGATCGTGTTTTACTTGGAGAAGGCGCTCTGATAATTCATTTGCACCTACAACCATATGCTCTCGCTCCAATGATCCAACTGTAAGGAATACCCCTGTTTCAAACTTAGCATTATTTAATTCATTTATAAGGTTCTCTTCTTTTTTAAGCACGGATTGGTTATTCCACCAAATAGATGGGCTACTAATAAAATAATTTTGGAAGGCATTTACGTTTGTAAACAGTATATGTAAAGCAAATAGACCACCTAAAGAATGCCCAAATAACGTTTGCTTTCCCTTATCAATCTCAAAACTTTTTTCAATTTGTGGTTTCAATTCTTCTTCAATAAATGTAAAGAAGTTAGGTGCCCCTCCTGTTTTAGGCCACGGTTTGCCATCCGGTTTTAAAGGAGCATCTTTTGAAATTACAATAGGCGTAAAATCATAGCATCTTTCTTCTCCTGAAAATGCCCCTTCAATTGGATAACCAATACCTACTATAATAGCTGGTGAAACACCTGTTTTTTCCGCTCTAACTGACTGTATTTTAACCGCTTCGTGGAATGTTTGAAAAAATGCGTTTCCATCTAATACATATATGACAGGATAACCTGAATCCGGTGCTGGCTGCTTCGGTTTTGAAATATGAATTTGATATTCCTTACCTTCTAATTTTGAATACATTTTCCACTGTTCTGTATTAGATGTAACAATCTGCTGTTTTTCAATAGTAGTATTCATTGTAAATCCCCCTTTGTTAACTTGTTACATATATTTCTACTTTCTCTTCTTGAGATACAACGCTATCGTAGCCGAAACAAACAGGAGACCCATTATACGGATCAATCATGACACGCGCATCAATATGAAATACTTCTTTTAATACTTCATTTGTAATTATTTCTTCTGGGCTACCAGTTGTAACAATTTCCCCTTCTTTCATTGCAATAATTTCATCTGAAAATCTCGCTGCATGGTTAATATCATGCAGTACCATTACGACCGTACAATTATGTTCTTTATTTAATTTCTCCACGATTTGCAGTACATCTAATTGGTGTGACATATCAAGGTATGTCGTTGGCTCGTCTAATAATAAAACTTCAGTCTCTTGTGCTAAAGCCATCGCTAGCCACACCTTTTGTCTTTGTCCACCTGATAAGTTTGCAATTTGTCTCGTTCGAAACGCAGATGTTTTCGTTATATCTAATGCCCAATCAATCATCTCTTTATCTTTTGCTGTTAGCTTATTTACGTTATTTCGATGTGGGTAACGCCCATAAGAAACCAACTCTTCTACCTTAATCTCTCCCGGGGCAATTGGATTTTGCGGAAGTAAAGCTAACTGTTTCGCGATTTCTTTCGTTGAAATCGTGTTTAAATCTTGGCCTTGTAAATATACTTTACCGCTTTTTTGTTTTAAAATTCGTCCCATCGTTTTTAATAGTGTTGATTTCCCACACCCATTTGGACCGATAATTGTCGTTACTTTTCCTTTTTGTATTTCCACATTTAAATCGCGAAACACTGTAAGTTTTTCATAATTTGCTTCTAAGTTTTTTGCACTTAAAATACTCACTTTTATTCCCCCTCTTACGCTTTCGCCTTATAAAGTAAATATAAGAAATACGGTACACCGACAATAGAAATAACAATTCCAACTGGTAACTCTACAGGTGTGAAAACTGTTTTTGCAATAAAGTCTGAAGCAATTACGAGAAACATTCCAATTACTCCGCACGTAGGTATTATGTGCTTATGCTGAATTCCGACAAGTCTTTTCGCTATATGCGGTGCCATTAATCCGATGAAACCAATACTTCCTGAAACAGCAACACATGCGCTCACAAGTCCGATACTACTTAATAGTAAAACAGACTTCTCTCTTTCTACTGAAACACCTAAACTTGTAATACTCGTTTCTTCCAATTGGAATAAATCTAATAAATAAGCTTTCCTTTGTATAAGAGGAATTAAGATAATAAGCCACGGCAACATAGCAACAATATATTTCCAGTTTGCACTATATATACTTCCAGACACCCACACTGCAGCCATCTCGAAATCAGTTGACTTCATTTTGAGTGATAAATACATAGAAAAGGCTCCAAATCCTGATCCAATTGCAATCCCTGTTAATAAAAGTCGCTGCGAGTCTAGCTTACCGTTTTTCCAAGAAAACAGATAAATTATTATCGCTGCACCTAATCCACCTATTAAGCCAAACATCGGCATCATCATTATAGAAACCCAGTCTGTGCTCTTTAATTGCCCTTGAAAGAAAAACATAAAAATTACGATTGCTGTACCTGCCCCGGCATTCACTCCTAAAATACCTGGGTCCGCCAATCCATTTCTCGTAATCCCTTGAATTACAGCACCCGCAACGCCGAGGCCTAATCCTACTAATCCAGCAATTACAATGCGCGGAAGACGAAAATCAAAAATAACTAAATCATGTTCTGGTACTGGATCAATTCGAAAAAGTGTTTTAAATACATCTGTAATCGTAATATCGAACGTACCATTCGTTAAACTAATATAGATAGCACCAAAAATTAAAAATATAATAATCCCCATCGTCATTCCAAAACGTTGACTTGAACTTTTAGGCATGTCTCTCTCCTCCTCTTGTACGGATTAAATAAAGGAAGAAAGGAATTCCAATTAAAGATGTAACAACTCCAATTGGCGTTTCAAATGGATAATTTACAAACCTACTTAAAACATCACATAATGCTAAGAAAACTCCACCAATAACGCCTGCACATGGCAAAATCCATTTATAGTCTACCCCAATTATAAAACGAGTAATGTGTGGAATAATTAAGCCTACAAAACCAACTTTCCCCACTAAAGCGACTGCCGTTCCTGTTAAAAAAATTACTGATAAAATGGCCATCGCTTTAACTAATTTTGTACGCTGCCCTAGATTAATAGAAACCTCTTCTCCTAAAGAAAGAATGGTAATAGATTTTGATATTAACAGCGCTAAAACTATCCCAATTATCCCAAAAGGTATCGTGATTTTAATTATATTAGGGTCCACTTGATCTAATTTTGCATTAAACCAAAAACTAACATTTTGAGAGATTTGGAAATATGAGGCCATAGCGGCCGATACACTGCTTAAAAATGTTCCAATAACTGTTCCTATAATCGCTAACCTAACAGGGGATAAGCCATTTTGAAGGAGCGAACCAAAACCAAACACGATACCGGCTCCTAGTGCAGAACCAATCATTGAACATAAAATCATACCAATCGATGACATTCCCGGAAGAAAAATCATACAAAGTGTAATAACAAAAGCTGCACCATCCGTCACACCCATAATAGAAGGGGATGCAAGATAGTTTCTTGTCATCCCCTGCATAAGTGCTCCTGATATGGCTAGAAATGCTCCGACTAAAAGAGCTGCAACTACCCTTGGTAAACGTGAAGTAATAATAATATTATGATCTACATCGCTTGAATCAAAATGAAATAATGCGTTCCACACTGTTTCAACATCAATACTTTTTGCCCCATACAAAATAGAAAGTATAACTGTAAATAAGATGAATATGGGTGCTATACATAATATAGTTACTGGTACTGCATTAGTTTTCTGCATATCATTCAACGCACCTTACCTATTGTATTATTTAGATAAATTTTTTACTGCTTCTTTTAAGAATGCTGTTTTACTCCAAGCTGTACCACCTTGCGCCATCGGATCTACAACGTTTACAAATACTTTCTTTTCCTTCGCAGCATTCATACTTTGCCAAATTGGATTTTTTTCAATGTCTTCTAGCACTTTTGGTTTATTATTTTCGCTTGCCTCGTATTGTAAGAAGATATAATCCGGATTAACTTCAGCAAGTTTTTCTAAAGAAATCTTTTCTTGTGCTTTTACAGTTTTAAGTTGTTCTGGAGCAGTTAATCCAAGATCTTTATAAATGACAGGATTAAAGTATACTCCTTCTGGGTATAGGAATAGGTCGTTTGCTCTTAGTCTAATGACAAGTACTTTTTTATCTTTTAACTTATCTCCAAGTTTTGTTTTTGCTTTTTCAGCGTCCGCATTATAGTCTTTAATAATTTTTTCTGCTTTATCTTTTTTACCAGTTAGTTCTCCCATTAACTTTAAGTTATCTTCCCAATTTGTTGAAACGTGTGATACCGGGAATGTAGGAGCTACTTTCGTAAACTTCTCAGCTGTTTCTGCTGGGAATTTCGTACTTGATGTAATAACATCTGGTTTTAATTGAAGTAATGTTTCGAAATTCGGTTCCATTTTCTCTCCTACAGATTTTGCACCTTCTAAATCTTTTTCAAGATACTTTGGTAATTTACCACCTACAGTAATCGCTCCAACTGGTTTAATTCCAAGTACTGCCGCATCTTCCATTGACTCTAAACTAGCTGTCGCAATTTTATCTACTTTTGCTGGCACTGTATATTCTTTACCTAAATATGTAATTTTTCGTTTTTCGTCTTTTTTCGTCTCACTAGCCTTTGTTTGTTGTTTTTGTTCTCCTGAAGTCTTATCTGCACTATTACATGCTGCTAAACCTACACTTAAAACTGTTACCATCCCTAATGTAAATAATTTCTTGTTCATCTTTATATATCTCCTCTCGAAATCTGTAAATAGATTATTTTTATATAAAAACTTAACTACATGAAACTTGTCCCATACATATATTTCATTAGATTAATGATTTTATCCGGAACTCATTCTCGTTCACTTCCCCTAAACTATAATTCTTTTTTACACCCCATCTGTTGATAATCACTTTCAGTGATAATGATTATCGTTACTAAGTATATATTTAATATTAAATTATTTCAAGAATGATTTGAAAAGTTTTAACAAATTGAATAAAAAAAGAAGTATCCCCGCTATCAGGAAGATACTTCTTTTTTTAGAAATTTATATGCAATTCAACTGGACAATGGTCTGATCCCATTACTTCACTGTTAATTTTCGCATCTATTATTTGACCTTTTATTCTTTCCGAGACAACAAAATAATCTAAACGCCATCCAATATTTTTCGCTCTTGCTCCCATACGATATGACCACCAAGAGTATGCTCCTTCCTGGTTAGGATAAAGATAACGATACGTATCAACAAACCCTTCTTCTAAAGCAAGTGTGAACTTCTCCCTTTCTTCATCAGAAAATCCAGGGTTTTTGCGATTACTTTTTGGATTTTTCAAATCTATTTCTTTATGAGAAACGTTTAAATCTCCACAGAAAATAACCGGTTTCTTTTCATCTAATCGCTTAATATGCGCCCGGAAATCGTCTTCCCATTTCATTCTGTAATCTAAACGTTCTAATCCTCGTTTGGAGTTTGGTGTATACAGTGTTATCAAATAAAAATCATCGAATTCCAATGTAATAACTCGTCCTTCTTGATCATGCTCTTCAATTCCTAAACCGTATGTAACAGAAATTGGTTCTTGTTTCGTAAAAATAGCCGTTCCTGAATAGCCTTTTTTCACAGCGTAATTCCAGTATGTATAGTATCCCTCTGGATTTAAATCAATTTGTCCACTTTGTAATTTAATCTCTTGTAAACAAAATATATCTGCATTGGATTCTTCTAGATATTCTAAAAATCCACCTTTTGCGATAACTGCTCGCAAACCATTTACATTCCATGAAATTAACTTCACTTATAGTCCTCCTCTTGATGTTCACTTCCAAATTTCATGCTATCACAAAATAGAAAAACAAGCATATTTTCATCTTTGTAATCTTGCTTTTACATTTTTGAATACGTACATACGCACTTTATTCAGGTTATACTAATTTCAGAGGTGATGTTCTTTGCACAATGAAGGGTTTACGCTAACGAGTGAGTATTGGCAAGCAATTATTCATAATGATTCTTCATATGATAACAAATTCTTTTATGCTGTGAAATCAACCGGGATCTTTTGCCGGCCATCGTGTAAATCAAGAATACCGAATAAAAACAACGTACGAATTTTTCTAAATGCAGAGCAAGCATTACATGAACACTTTCGTCCGTGCAAACGTTGTAAACCAAATGGGATCATTTTACCTAATGAGGAGTGGGTAGAACAAATTAAAGACTATATCGAAAAGCATTATGACAACGCACTAACTCTCGACATACTTGCGGAAGTTTGTCACGGTAGCCCTTTTCATTTACAACGCACTTTCAAAAGAATGACAGGAATAAGTCCAATAGAATATATACAACAATTTAGGATTGTTAAAGCGGCAGAATATCTTTCACATACAAATCAATCCGTTAAGAAAATTAGTACTGCTGTCGGGATAGAAAACTCGGAGTATTTCGCAACTTTATTTAAAAAGAAAACCGGATTTACTCCTACTGAATATCGAAAAAAGAACGAAATGAAAGAGGGATACAATAATGAATTCCTATAAAAATAAATCTTTATATTGGATGCTACTTACACATGAAAATTGGCGCTTGCATATTGCTGCAACTGAAAATGGACTATGTTTCATTGGATCTCAAGACGAAAATTTTGAAGAACTAAATGTGTGGGCTAGAAAAAAACTGCCACAACATATATTGACTCGCAATCCAGATTACCTGCAAACATATACGAAAGAAATTATCGAGTATTTAGAAAATAAGCGAGAAACCTTCACATTGCCTATTGATGCTTACGGAACTGAATTTCAATTATCTGTTTGGAATACGATACGTGAAATCCCTTACGGAAAAACATATTCTTATTCAGAAATTGCAGAAAAAATCCAAAAACCTACAGCTGTACGCGCCGTTGCTTCTGCTATTGCTGCCAACCCACTTCTTATTACAATTCCTTGCCATCGCGTTATAGGAAAAGATGGAAAACTAACTGGTTTTAGAGGTGGATTAGAAATGAAGGAGGAATTGCTTACATTAGAAAAGTTACAGGTGGAATTCATATGACAGCAAAATATAATAGCGCATTGACTTTAGCAGCTCCAAAAGAATTTAATTTCCAAGAAAACTTACGCTATCTATCACGTTCTAACAATGAATGTATGTTTCACATTGAAGATAACAAAA
Organism: Bacillus sp. NPDC060175; assembly: GCF_042728695.1. NCBI lineage: Bacteria > Bacillati > Bacillota > Bacilli > Caryophanales > Bacillaceae > Bacillus > Bacillus sp. NPDC060175. The sequence continues at coordinate 23,787 of NZ_JBHWYR010000016.1, read as the reverse complement.
TTTATAAAGTCATCCCTGTTGAACATGTAAATCCTTTAGTTGAAATTAGTATAAATACTGACGGAAATATTCAAATACGTTTTTTAGAAGAATCCTATAACTCTGAAAAATGGGTATGCGATGCTGTAGTTAACTATGTAAAAGAGTGGTTTGATTTAACTACCGATTTAGCTCCCTTTTATACATTAGCTAAACATGACCCACTCCTTCAAGGCCCTATTCAAGAGTATTATGGGCTTCGCACATTAGGTATTCCAGATTTATTTGAAGCACTTTCCTGGGGAATTATCGGTCAACAAATTAACCTCGCATATGCTTATACGCTAAAAAGAAGATTGGTTGAACAATTTGGAAGTTACGTAAAATGGAACGATAAAAAACATAGGATATTTCCATCACCTGAAACAATTGCAAATTTACATGTAGAGGATCTTAAAAAATTAAAAATGACGACTAAAAAATGTGAATATTTAATCGGTATTGCGAAGCTTATTACAGAAGGGAAACTATCAAAAGAATCATTACTACAAACACAAGATGTAAAGCTTGCTGAAAAACAATTAACCGCTATCCATGGTATAGGACCATGGACTGCCCACTATGTTTTAATGCGCTGTTTACGCTTCCCTTCAGCCTTTCCAATTGATGATGTTGGTCTACATAATGCAATTAAATTTATAAAAGGTTCCGAAAATAAACCGACTAAAAATGAAATAAAAGACTTTGCGGCAAACTGGACAAATTGGGAATCTTATGCAACTTTTTATTTGTGGCGCGTGCTATATTAAAAAGAACCAAGTAGCACATTCGTACTACTCGGTTCTTTTTTAGGCTTGTTCTTCAAATCGTCTTGCGATTTCTACAATAACTTGAACAGCTTTTTCCATAGTATCTACCGAAACATACTCAAATTTACCGTGGTAGTTTTCACCACCAGTGAAAATATTTGGCGTCGGTAATCCCATATATGATAATTGTGATCCATCTGTTCCACCACGAATCGGGTGAATGTTCGGTTCGATATTTAAACTTTTCATCGCTTCATATGCAATATCAACGATTTCTCTCACTGGTTCAATTTTTTCAAGCATGTTATAGTATTGATCATTCATTTCTAAAACGACCGCATCTTGCCCATACTTTTCTTGCATTTGCTTCACAATATTTTCAACGTTATTTTTACGTCCCTCAAAATTTTCACGATCAAAATCTCGAATAATATAATACGCTTTACTTTGCTCAACATCACCATTTAAAGAAAGTAAATGATAGAATCCTTCATAACCTTCCGTATATTCTGGTGCATCTTCCACCGGTAGATGTCCATTAAACTCCATAGCAAGTTTAGTTGCGTTACGCATTTTATTTTTCGCTGTTCCAGGATGTGTATTCGTTCCGTTAAACGTTAACTTAGCACCTGCCGCATTAAAACTTTCATATTCTAAACCACCTAATGGACCTCCGTCCATCGTATAGGCAAAGGATGCACCAAACGCTTCTACATCAAAATGTGATGGTCCACGGCCAATTTCTTCATCCGGCGTAAATGCTACTCTTATTTTCCCGTGTTTAATTTGCGGATTATGTATTAAATAATTCATTGCCACCATAATTTCTGTAAGACCAGCTTTATCATCTGCTCCAAGAAGTGTTGTACCATCAGTTGTAATAATTGTATGTCCTTTATATGATGGTAATTCTGGGAACTGTTCAGGTGTTAACACAACATTTAATTCTTCATTTAACGTAATCGCATTACCATCAAAATTTTCATGGATTTGTGGTTTTACATTTTTCCCTGTAAAGTCTGTCGCTGTATCTAAATGTGCTAAAAATCCTATTACAGGAACATCCTTGTCCGTATTAGCAGGAAGTGTCGCCATTACATAACCATTGTCATCCATCGTCACTTCTGATAATCCAATCTCTTTTAACTCTTCTACTAATAACTTACCAAATTCAATCTGTCCTCGTGTTGTTGGCACTGTATGGCTTTCTTCATTTGATTGTGTATCAATTTTTACATATCTCGTAAATCTTTCAATAAGTTCTTGTTTCAAGTTCGTTCACTCCCTTTTATGTTTCTCTCTCCATTATAATCCTTAATACGAAATATTTTAACTTTTTTGACTGTGAAGATGTATAATTCATTTACATTGTTAACAATTTTAAACGAATTATAAAAAGACATAATATTTGTACATTAAAACCTTAACAGGTAACATACATAATTATAAAATATGGGAGGTTTTAAAGATGAGGCTAACTCTCTTTCGCTATTTTCTTTTTTTCTTAGGATTAATTTTCTTTGGCCTTGGAAATGCTCTTGCAGTCAAAGTTAAATTCCTCGGGTTACATCCTTGGGAAGTTTTAAATATGGCTCTCTATGAACGATTCGGATGGACACTTGGTACTTGGAGTGTTATATGCGGGTTATGCCTCGTACTTATTTCTTTACTAGTAGATCCAAAATATATAAACGTAGGCACATTTTTAAATGCAATGCTTATCGGCCCTATTATGGACTTTTTCTTACAATCAAACATCCTTCCAAACGCTACTGATTATTTATGGATAAATTTATTCATTTTGTTTTCTGGTATTGTAATTACAGGTATTGGGGGCGGTATGTACGTTGCGGCTGGAATTGGTGCTGGACCACGCGATGGATTCATGCTTACTATTTCTGACAAAACTGGATTGTCTATTAGCCGGGCTCGAATCATTGTAGAATGCGTTGTACTAGTTATTGGATATATGCTAGGAGGTCCTGTTTTCATCGTAACTTTTCTATACACTTTTATTCAAAGTCCAATCTTTCAGCAATCATTTAAAGTATTTCAAACACTCTTACATACTTTACATAGCAAAAACAAAGAGCAAATTAATGAAAATATATAAAACATAACTTAATACCAATTACTCTTTTCATTAACTTTCTTACAAATAATTCACCCTATTTACGATTCCCACCGCAAATAGGGTGTTTCTTTTTTCATCCGATAATATATATTTAATTAAACATCAAGAGCATATACTACTCATTCACAATAAAAGTATATACATCATTATAAATACAACCATTTACTCTAATAACATACTTACCTGGTTTATTGAACTGAACTGTATAATTACTTAATTGTACCGCTTCTTTATCTCCTGAAAGAATATCAATACTTCTACCACTCAATAAATAAGATTCACTTTGATTCATCGCTACATTAATAGCATTGAACTTCTCCTCTTTCACTTGCATTGTTTCTGCAGCGCTTACACTTGGTTCTAAAAAAAGTAATCCACTTAATCCAATTGAACCCGCTAGAGCTACTCCTGCAAATTTTTTCATTTTTTTCATCACAATGACCTCCTTATAATTTTAGTGTAAAGGCGGTGTCCCCCCTTACACCACAAAGCCTATATGTTAAGAAATGAAAAGTAAACGTGTACAGTAAGACAAAATTCTACATTTTTTTCTCCTATTGAATATAAATCCAGCGTTTGGAGTTTTGTCACATTTAAAATTGTTTCCCTAAACCAATTTTCCAATGGATTATTCAAAAGCTGAATAATTACTTATTAATTTAACATTCTAAAAATAGTTGATAAAAACTATTTCTCTTCAAAAAAAGAGTGTGTTTTAAAAGTAATTCTTAAAACACACTCCATATAATCCATTTCATTTCTCTCTCCATAATCTCTCTATATTTATTAATTGCTCGTCTTTAAATTCCAGCTTATATACGTCTGGCTTTGATGTATTCATTAAAAATTCAAGCCCATATTGGTTATCAAAATAGTTCATCATCAATGTCATGACAAGCCCATGTGTACCAATTACAATTTTATGTCCTTGAAAATCTATTACTATTTCTTTTAATATTTTCACTACTCTTCTCTGACAATCCACATACGACTCTCCTCCAGTTAGTGTGAAATCTGGATTAGAGAACATCTTCTTTACGAGTGGATACACTTCCTTATCTGATATAATCTTATCCTCACTTAAAAACCTACACTCTTTGAGATTTTCATATACTACTATTTCTTTTTCATGGAAATTAGCTAACTTTTCTATTGTTAACATAGCCCTCTTATACGGACTTGAAATGAAAGTATCAATCCCCTCTGTTTTTAATATCTCAGTTACTTTATGGGCATCTAAAGTTCCCTTCTCAGTTAATCCACGTGTTCTTTCATTTCCTTCTAATTTTGGTGATTCACCATGTCTAACCATATAGATGTATGTATTCATAAGTCCTCCTTGAAAATATTTATAAGTTAATTACTTATTTTAATCTTTGCCGTCTCAAAACTTGCGTACAATCAAAATATTAATTCTTCTTTTAAACTATTTTATGAACTTTGCTAAGCTGTTCGTCTATTTTCATTAACACAATTCTCCAACCATCCGGATCCTCTATCGTTATCCCCTTATCTTTCCAATATGGATTTTCTGGTTCTACTTCATCGTATCCCATTGCATGCAGCCTTTTACTCAATTTTTTCATTTCACTATCTTCACGCATGTAAAATACAAGTAAATTGTCTTTTGTTGGAGCCGGACAAGGACTCCCATCTATATGTCTTGTAAATTCTAAATGATACTCTTCATCTGGTAGACCGAACATGATCCCATCATAGCCTTCATGATCGTAGAATTCACCTATACGTTTTAAACCTAACCCTTTTTCATAGAATGCTATAACCTCTTCAAATTTATCAGTTGGACGTGCTATTCTAAACTTCACCCATTTCATCATGATTTTCCCTCCGCATTAGAAATTAATTACTGTATTACATATTATTGTATATAATCAACACGTTTCTTTAATCCCTCATTAGTATGAGAATAGGTACATACAAAGGTCTTACTTAATACTCTATAATAACGAAAAACTCCCCTCATCTAGAGAGAAGTTCCCATCACTTTATATGCAATTTTACATCTCCGCTTGTAAATCACTAAAAAACCTTTAAAATCTAAAGGATGACTAAATATACAAATTCTATCTGCATTCCTTATAAACTAAAAATTATTGAACTCAATACTTTTTCAAATTTAAGAAGTATCATACTCTTCATTTTTTTCTTATAAGCATGCTTTTTATAAGGAAATCTGATACAATCCTTAAGTAATATTATTATGTATAGATATTACGAATATAGTGCATACTTAAAGAAGGTGATTTTATTGAAATTAAATAAAAATTTACAACTATGTATATTAATTACAACATTAATATGCTATTCAATCTATTTTATGTTTTTCTTTCTGTTCCCTACTCATTTTTCAAATTTCAATGTACGCTTCGCTTCACTCATCGTTGAAGCCATTACATTTATATCGCTAATTTACTCTATATATTCTAAAAAAGTTAGTTCAAATCCTTTTTGGATATGTATTACAATTGCAATTGGTAGTTTTTTATTAGGAAAAGTAGTATATACGTATCAAGATACTTTTTTCGAACTTCCAATACATCATTTTGCTGTTTCTGATGTATTTTACATGTTTTTTCTGTTCTTCTGTCTTATCGCTTTCTGCTATAAGATCTTAAAAGAATGCAATAAATGGGAAAAAGCTTTCTTTATTTGTGATATATGTATAGTACTTACTTCCATATTCACATTAGAATGGTATTTATTTAATCAGCCAAATTTAAATATATTCTCACTTTCACTCGGAGATGTTTTCCTTTCATTTCTATATCCAATTGCAGATCTATTATTTCTTCTACTAGGTGTTAGTCTCTTTTTCCGCCCAACAATTTTTAAGTCCAAGCGGAAAATTTATATTTTTATTTTTGTATTAATAAGTTCTGCAACTTTTAACTATATTTATTTTTACTTACATAACCATTTATCAACTGACACGATAACATCATTACGTCTTTTATATAGAATACCTATATTACTTATCGCAATAGCTGGGGCTATTTCAGAAGATTATAATAGTCATAAAAATTATTTCATTGTAAACCCTATACTAGGAAAAAAAGTATTAGTCGTATTTCCCTATCTTGCTGTTGCAATACTAATCTGGTTTACCTTAAAAGAACAAACATCATCTTCAACTCTCATTACAGGAAATTGTATTACTTTTGTTTTCGTACTCATCCGTCATTCTATTGTACATATGCAAAATAATTCCCTAACAAAACGTTTACAGGCATTTAATGCTCAACTAGAAGAAAAAGTTACTTTAAGAACCTCTGATTTAGTCCAAAAATCAGAGGCTTTATCTCAAAAACAACAAAAATTCAAATCTTTATATGAGTATCACCCTGATCCTATTTTTACGATTGATTTAAATGGAATATTCTTAAATGTAAATAAAGCTGGGAGTATACTACTTGGAGCACCAACGAACGAGTTACTTGGTGAAACATGTTTTTCGATTATTTTAGAAGAAGATAAACATAAACTAGCATCTGCATTAGAAAAGGTTAAACAACAAGAATCAGCATCTTTACAACTTAGTTCTCAATATAAAGATGGCTTTACTTATTTTTTATACGTTACCATCGTTCCTATTATGATAGATGGACAAATTTCAGGAAGCTATATTATGGTAAAGGATATTACTGCGCTCAAAAAACAACAAGAAGAAATAAAATATTTAGCATTCCATGATACTGTAACGAAAATTGGGAACCGTGCCTTTTTCCATAAGAAATTAAGAAAAGTTATAAAAAATGCTAAAACAGCACAAAGTGAGTTCGCATTATTATATTTAGATTTAGACCGCTTTAAAGTAATTAACGATACACTAGGACATTCGTCAGGTGATTACATATTAGAAGAAGTAGCAAAACGTTTCCAATCATGTCTTCCATCACATACTCATGTGTCAAGAATCGGTGGCGATGAATTTACAATTTTAATCGAAAACTATATAGACCAAGATTCCTTATTACATTTATGTAACAAACTATTTGAAAGCATGAAAAAACCGTTTGTCATACATGAGCATAAATTAACTTTATCACTTAGTATCGGGATTGCTATATATCCATCTGGTGGAATCGATACCGCTACACTCTTAAAAAACGCTAATGTTGCAATGTATGATGCTAAGGAAAAAGAGCTTAACTCTGTCTCTATTTATGACGATGTAATCGCTAAAAAAATTGAAAGACGATTAAAATTAGAGAAAGATTTACCAAATGCAATTCAAAATGAAGAATTATTCCTTTTATATCAACCTCAGGTTGATAGTGAATCTAATAAAATTATTGGTGCTGAAGCTTTAATCAGATGGAACCATCCCGAATTAGGTGTTATTTCTCCATATGAATTTATTCCGATTGCCGAGGAAACACTACAAATTATTCCAATAGGAAAATGGACATTACAGCAAGCCTGTCAGCAAATGAAACGTTGGCACGCACTCGGATATTCACATTTAAAAATAGGAGTAAATTTATCTGCTAAAGAATTTGAACAAGAAGGTTTTGTAAAGTCTATTTCTTCTACTTTAGCAACTACAGGTTTACCAGCAAGTTCTCTCGATCTTGAATTAACAGAACGAATTGCAATGATGGATGAGCGAGAAACATTGATAAAACTGCGTACACTAAAAAACTTAGGGATTTACATTTCAATCGACGACTTTGGTACAGGCTATTCTTCGCTAGCCTACTTACCTTTATATCCCATCGATACGTTAAAAATCCCGAGAGAATTTATTACAATGTCTGAAACGTGTGAAGATGGAATGGAAATCATTAAAACGATCATCACATTAGCACATACATTAGGAATGTCTGTCATTGCTGAAGGTGTAGAAACGAAAGAACACGTGAATTTCCTTCAAAAAAATAAATGTCAGTTTATTCAAGGTTATTATTACAGTAAACCTATTTATACAAATGCATTTACTAAGCTGCTAGAAAACGGTATTCGTCCATAGTATATAGCTCTATACAGAATATAATAGGCTACATAATAATAAATTTGAAAAACAAAAGGAAAGAAGATACCTTCTTTCCTTTTGTTTTTCCATTTAACCCCCTATTATTTCACCACTTCATTTATTAAATCTATTAATTGATGAATCCCCTCATCATTTGTTTTCTTATATCCATTCATGTTTTGAACATATTTCTCCTTATTTGCATATAGCTGGTTTACTGCATGTGTAAATGTACTAGTGTTTACTCTATCTTGAAGTAAAACTTCCGCATATCCTTGCCTAGAAAAATGGTCAGCATTTAAAACTTGATCCCCTCTACTGGAACCATTAGTTAAAGGAATAAGCAACATCGGTTTCTTCAAAAATAACAATTCAGAAATAGCAGTAGAACCCGCTCTGGAAACTACAACACTTGCTATATTCAGTATATGCGGTAACTCTTCCCCTATATATTCAAATTGCATATAACCTTCCATTCCAATAGCTGAGTCCACCTTCCCTTTACCACACATATGAACAATATTAAAATTTAATATTAATGTATCTAAACTTTTCCTTACCATATCATTTATCCACTTAGCACCTTGACTCCCACCCATTATTAACAATACCGGTTTATTTTGCTGAAATTTACAATAGCCTCTTCCTCGTAATACGTTACCTCTCTCAATTTCTTCCCTTACAATTGGCCCTACATAAACCTTCTTCTCATTACTTACATTACCCCCTGTTTGAGGAAATGTTGTACATAGTTTTTTAGAAAAAGGTAATGCTATTTTATTTGCCAACCCTAACGTACTATCTGGTTCACGTATTATTATAGGTACACGATTTAACCATGCCCCTATAACTACAGGAACTGAAACAAATCCTCCTGCAGAAAAGATAACGTCAGGCTTCATTTTCTTAATTAATTTATAACTTTGTAAACAACCTTGTATAATTTTGAAAGGATCTTTAAAGTTCTCCCAATCCCAATATCTCCTAAGCTTCCCGGTTGAAATACTATTATACTTAACATTTTGAACTAATAATTTTTCAATTCCATTTTGAGATCCAGTATACTCGACTCTCCATCCCTTTTCTATAAATTTAGGAATCAATACAATGTTAATCATAACGTGTCCGGCTGTACCGCCCCCAGTAAAAAGAATCGTTTTGCTCATAACCTATATCCACCTTTATCATTAAAAATCTAGCTTTATATTAATCTTTCAAATGTAAATATGCTTACTATTATTTATATATATCTTCAACTCAAGTCCTATATCTTGTAAAAGATCTTTGATGAGTTCATAAAAATCATTTCCATACTCACTACACTCATACTGAGCAAAAACTTGAATCACATGCCTAGTTCTTGTCTCTAGTGCTGGCTTTATTCGATCAACCTTTTTTCCTTCCACATACGCTCGATATTGATTTATTGCCTCATAGAGGTGCAACACATGCGCTTCTTCATCTTTCCAATCCAGCGTATCAACAATCGAAAGTAATAGCGTATTTTGATTATCTATTGCTTCATAACCATTCATATACTTCTTACACCCTTTTTTATTTTTCATTGAATGCAGATGTCACTGCGCTTCGCATACTCAAGTACATCTTTTAATGATTGATGAAATTGGATTTTTGGGACCCAACCTAACTTTTTTATATCCTCTAACACTAAACTTTTATTTGAGTCATCCTCAAAATTCTCTGTTTCTTTTATAGTAAAGTTCTGCTGTGTTAATCCTTTATATTGTTCTAATACATCTAATAAAGATCGTTTTACTCCTGACCCAATATTATATTCTTTTCCATTTATACCATCACGCAATAACACATGATACGCTTTAACTGCATCACGTACATCTAGAAAGTCCCTACTATCTTTCAAACTGTTTACTTCAATAATTGGTTCACTTTTACCCGACTCTATATCTATCATTTTTTTTGCAAGAATAGAACAAATACCATTCGATACTCCTGGACCAATTAAGTTCGAGGGCTTTGCAATGATAATATTTGAATTCATTAATCCACCCCAAGCCTCTGCGACGATTACTTGCATAGTTTTACTTAAACTATATGGATTTGAAACTTTTATGTTGTTCATACTATCTGCTTGCAATGCAGATCCTATAACTAATGTTCTACAATGTGGTGCTTCTTGCTTAATTGCTTCTAATAAATATAACGTCCCTATTACATTAATCTCCATGTATTCAAGAGCAGCTGTCCAAGACTCTATGACCGAATTCCTTCCTGCTAAATGCAATACATAGTCTGGCTTTATTTGTTTAATTACCTTCATTACTTCGCTCTTATTAGTTAAATTACAAGCAATTCCATTCCTGCATTTTTCTCTATGTGAACGATTTTGAAACATAGGAATTACATGAAAGCCCTTGTCTAAAAAATATTGGCAAGCATGGCGGCCTGTGAAGCCATTTGCACCAGTTATTAAAAGGCTCGCATTTTTTTTCATAGTAAAAATCCTCCTTTTTCTAACATTTGTTTCACCTCATATTTTGCAAGTAAGTCTTGTTGAGAACTAAAACTCTTCACATCCACAAGCGGATAACTAGCATAATATTCTTGAAGTCCTTCTATAGGAATAGTCGGTAGTACCACAAAATAATTTTGATCAAAACTTATACTTGTTTTACTCTCTACCTCAGATAAAAGCATTTCACTTAATTTTTCACCAGGTCTTATCCCTACCTCTTTTATCTTCACGTTTTCTTTTTTTGAATCTTCAATCAACACTTTTGCTAAATCCGTTATTTTACACGCTGGCATTTTCATAACAAAGATCTCCCCTCCTCTTCCTTCAGATGCTGCTTTAAATAACAATCCAACAGCATCTTCAATTGTTAAGAAAAATCTAGTCATATTTTCATCAGTAATCCCTACCTGTGAAGACTTTTTAATTTGCTTTTTAAAAAGCGGTACCACACTTCCACTCGTCCCTAAAACATTTCCACCACGAACACAAATGAATTTTGTTTTCTTTGTTTGCACATTCGCATGAACCATTAACTTTTCACCAATTGCTTTTGTCATCCCATACGTATTTGATGGGTCGGCCGCTTTATCAGTTGAAACATATATAACTTTCTCAACTTGCTTCTGGATTGATGCTTCAATCACATTTTGCGTACCATGTATATTTGTTTTTATAGCTTCATAAGGATAATACTCACATACTGGAACATGTTTTAAAGCTGCAAGATGGAATACATAATGTACACCTTGGCAAGCATAGACTAGTTGGTCTTTATCACGAATATCTCCAATAATAAATTTTAATCTATCGTCATTTATAAACTGTTGCTGCATTTCAAACTGAACTGTTTCATTCCTTGAAAAAACCCTAATTTCTTTCGGCGATTTTTCTAATAGTTGTTTTATAAGTTCATGTCCCCACGAACCTGTGCCACCAGTAATTAAAATTATTTTATTAAGCATTCCTTTTCCTCCTACCATACATTTCAATAAAAATTGTACTTACCAAAGCTATTGAATTATTTTCAATTGATTCAAATCATAATCGTCGTTTGTTACATTAAATTGACAAAATAAAAAAACAGAAACTATTAAACATAGTTTCTGTTTTTTTATCTTACTTCTTAACGATACGATTTTCTTTATACTGTTTGAATCATAACTATAATACTTGTTTAAAAAACACCGTTCATTTATTTCTCATACTCGTAATAAAATAAATGGAATGATTCATAACCAATACCACATTTAAATTCATGGCAAAGGGAGGTAATGGAATGTACCGAAGCAATTCAAGCAACACAAATAACGAACCTTCCAAAGTACTCCCTCTCTCCCTATTCGACGTGAAAAATGAGTTAATACAAAAAAGCAACCTCATCCATTCTGATACAATGTGTAAATTAACGAAAGAAGAGCAACTCATCATCGACAACATAAAAGCACAAACAAAACAACTAAATAAAAATAATGTAACAAGAACACGTGCATACTACCAATTTTACATTCAATATCCAGAAATACATTGGGCACTACTTGGGCATATGGTATCACGTAACGGTGGTTGGAATATGACCGATTTAAAGGGAGATTTATATACGAGAATTTTATCTGAGAAAGATCAAATTACATTTTTTTCTTTCTTAGAAAGAGGAAATTGGCTCATTTTCCAAGATGTATATCCTCAATTTTTGCTATATGAACAAAGTGTAAAAAGATCACAAAGGCTATTTCACCTTCTCCCTCACCTAAATGTTTCTACATTTATGGAAACGATGTGGAACGATTTTTGGAAAACAGGTAACAAAAAAACATTAGCGATTGCAACTATTATTAATGAACAAAACTACTTAGAAAAAAGAGTTATTCAAAATGTACACTTTAAAAAGACTGTACTAAATAGTATTGGATTTAAACTCTTTGATTTCTTTCAGTTTAATCATATCCTTTTCCCATTCTACGAAAATGATAAGAAACAAAAAGTATTACTATTTGGTGATACAATGAAGCATTTTATGTCCTTGCATGAACGAATCTTAATTGGAAAAAGGTTGTATTCACTATTATTTCGGGATACACATATTTTATCTCAAATAATAAGTTGGGCCGAGCATCATCCACACACAGGCTCAAGGAAAGATTACTGGCCTCATTTATTTTCAAGTGTAAATGAATCTTTTTCCCGTGAGTTTTATAAACGCCGAATAAAGAAATGCCAGTTGCGTAGTGGCGCATATCGTATATACAGCCCTGCACTCATCTACGCATGGCGCGATATGAAACATGAAGAAGATGAAAGTAAAGATTGGTTTACTGATTGGCAAGTTGTAAATTACTTAGTTGATAAGGAGGAAAGTATAAGTGGACAAATTTCAGAAGACTACTGCAAAACACTCGAAAAAATTGAACTTGCCATTCTCGCAAAGAAAAATGTCCTCCTCCGAGAGGAAGAATGACTTTCTAGCTTTAATAATTACAGTTTTTTTCTCTGCTATTATTGGAACTTGTTTAGATGCTTTCTTTGTTAATAAACAACTATATTCCTTTCCAGTTAGGCCCTTCTCATCCATATTTTCAGTTAACATAGCTTTTACGTTGTTTGTACTGCCGATTTTAACAGCCTCTTTTATACAAATTTCAAAAAAATTATCTACAGTTTCTAGAACTCTATTTATTTTTTCAATAGGTATTTGTGCTAGTATTTTTGAGCAAGTTGCTGAGAGATTAGGTTTATTTGTACATAGTGCAGATTGGAACCATACATATTCTTTATTTGGTTATATGATTTTCCATTCTTTTATTTGGAAAGTATATAATTGGTTACAAAAATAAAGAGACCATTATAGGTCTCTTCTTAAGCATACTCTTCAGTTATGGCTAATGATGTAGGTGTTTGCAGACTCTTAGAGCGTAAACGATAGGCAACGACTTTCTTCTTATATTGCTTTATTACATCAACATGTTCCTCATAGCTATATAGAGAAAATCTAATCTCTTTATTCCCTTTTTTCGTATCAATGACTATTGGCGTTCCTTCTCCTTGAGGTGGGAAATAATGTTTATCCAAAAATAAGGCCTCATTAAATTCGTTAATAAATTGTAGTTTCATTTCTCCCTCTATATTTTTTCCATCTATCGATATAGAGGTATTCTCCTCCTCAAGTTTTTGATGTAATTCAAATCTACTAATAATAGATTCTACAACAGAAGTTGGCATACTAGAAACTAGTACTTTAAGAGAACCAAAAATAAATAATGTAACTATAAACCATGTTGTCACTTTTATCATCTCCATTACATTTTAAAATATAATTTTCGTTCCATACGGTATTAATATACTAATGAGTATTCCGGTTACAATCATCGTTACCGAACCGATAGTCGCTTCTTTCTCGCCTTCCTTCACTAGACGACTCACACCGATAATATGTGAGGCGCAGCCCATTCCAACTCCTTTTCCAATCGTACTTGTTATATGGAAAAACTTAAGTACTGTTGGTCCGATAATAGCACCTGTTATTCCTGCAACAACTACAAAACTAGAAGTCATAGAAGGAATACCACCAATTTGATCTGCTAATGAAATGGCAATAGGCATCGTCGCTAATTGCGGTAGAGTTGTTAGTATAAGTTCCTTATCTATATTTAAAATTCCACCAATCACTACATTCATACTCATTAAAGCCACTATACCTATCACTACGCCGATCAGTATCGATAAAAAGTTTTTCATAAGTATCTTTCTCTCTTTAAATAGAGGTATGGCTAACGCTACAATTGCAGGGCTCAAGAAGCCTGAAAGAATGTCTCCTCCATTTTCCTTATACTCATGATGAGAGATTCCAAAAATAAGGAATAAACAAATCATAATCGTCGTAACTGTTAACACCGGTAAAGTAAATGGAAACGTAAATTTTTTATATAGCTTTGTCGCCAATATATAAATCACTACAGTAATAAAAATTAAGACCATTTGAATAGCGCACCTTGTCGATTTTATTTTTTTGATGTTACTAACAATTGACTTACATACCCTGAAACAATCAATGTTACTATCGTACTTGCAACAACTAAAAGGAATATAACACTCCCCTTACTTAAAAGAAAAGATCCGTATTCCATTAACCCTGTTGTCGAAGGGATTAGAAATAACGGTAAAAATACTATTAATTTTTCCGCACCTACCTCAAACCACTTTAATGGCAAAATACGAGTAGAAAGGAGTAAGAACAGCATTAACATCCCAATTAAACTTCCTGGCATCGATAGATGGAATACTCCCTGAATCCAAGTACCAGCTAAGCTAAATACATATAGCACACCTACTTGAAGTAGAAGCGTCACGTACTTCATCTCTTTCCCTCATTTCAATATCGTGCATCACTATTCTTAAATTTCATTTAAAGTGTCCGCAAATCTCATAATTCCAAGTGAAATTTGTTCTACATCCACTCGTCCAAAAGTAAAACGAATATATTCACTTTTAGAACCTAAAACACTTCCCGGAACGAATGCTACACCATTTCGTATAGATTCACCTAATAAATGATATTCATCAAACTTTCCTTGCACTTTGCACCATAAATGTATTCCGCCCTCCGGAACGAAAAATTCAACTCGATCCCCTAATAATTCTTCAAGCTTTCTAATTAACTCATCTCTTCTTTGTTTCAATTGTCCACGAAGCATTGTAATATGCGCATGAAAATCCTCTGATTCTAAAAATTGATTTGCTACCCACTGCGTAAATACACTATGACCAAAATCAACTTGCTGCTTCGCATCTGCTAAACGCTCTATTACGCGCGTAGGACCAATTACCCAGCCAATACGTAATCCTGATGCAACAATTTTTGATAATGAACTTACATAAAGAACATTTCCATTTTGATCCATTGATTTTAATGTTGGATTCACTTCTCCATTAAAAGAAGTTAAACTGTATGGGTCATCTTCTACAATCGGTATACCGAATTCAGAAGACAGCTCTAAAATCTTTTTACGTCTCGCTAATGAAAGCACAGTGCCAGTTGGATTTTGATAATCTGGATTCAAAAACACCATACGAATACGATGCTTTTTGTGCAAATCAATTAAATCATCTGGATTCATTCCGTGCTGATCAACAGGTAAATGGAATATTTTTAAACCAGCGGATTTAAACATCGGAAGTGAGAAACAATACGACGGATCCTCAATTGCAATCGCATCGCCAGGTTTTAATAAACATTGAACGATAAGATTAAGCGCCTGTTGTGCTCCAGATGTAATGAGTATAGAACTTGAATCCGCTTCAATTTGTTTATATTGCTCGACATGTGCTGCAATTGTTTTTCTCAACATTTCATTTCCAAGTGGATGATCATAACCTAGATTTTCCATAAATGTGTTCTCCGACAAAATCGTTCGAAATCTATCGCTCGGAATTAATTCTGGTGACAATTCACCACTCGCTAAATTAATTAAATCATCTTTTTGTGTTTCCGTTCTAATTTGTTGAACAAGTGGTACATTAGGTAAGAACGATCCATCCTCAACGTACCTACCCCAGTTCGGTATTCGTTTATGTGACACACCCCATATGTCTGTATTTACCCGCGTTCCGCTTCCTTTTTGCCGTTCTACTACTCCAAGTGATTTTAATTCTTCATATGCAGCTACTATTGTGCTCCGGTTCACTTGAAACTCCTTTGCCAACATACGCTCAGAAGGTAACTTACTATCAGAAGGAAATTCACCTGAAGAAATACCTCTTTCAATATAATCAGCAATTTGTTTATATACAGGTGTCTTATCTGCACGATTTGGTTTCCATTCCATATAGTTGCCTCCTCTCAAAACTAACTATACCTTACTCACTAATAACAGTATTCACTGTTATAATGGTGTTAATTAAGCGCATGATTTAAAAATGTTTCTACCGTCATATTAAAGCTAATCGGCTGTTCTAAATAAGGCAAGTGCCCGCTATTTTTAAACTCAATGAAAGTTGTATTTTTTAAATGTTTTTCAAACTCTCTTACATATTTTTCTGGGACAAAATCATCATTTTCCCCTCTTATAATTAAAGCAGGACATGAAATATTTGAAAGAAACGGTCTTTGATCATAATCAACTAATTCAGTAAATAACCTTTGAATATGCACCGGATTAATAGACAGTAAAGATTGATAAAATCCTCGAACGATTCCTTCATTACCTTCTACTCCCATCGCCTTCAATAATGTATCCGCCCATGTTTTTCCGTTATCATGTAAGCTAAGTAAATCATATACTTCAAGTCGTTCTTTCCGATCTTTTAATTCCAAATAGGGAAATGCATTTACAACAATTAAGCTAGAAACATAACTTGGATATTGAATAGCAAAATCAATTCCTACTCTAGCCCCCTTTGAAAGACCACAAATGACTACTTTTTGTAACTTTAAATAATTGCATAACTCATACAAAACATTTGAGTATTTTTTAAAGCTAATTTCTAGTCCTTCAGATTTCCCATGTCCAGGTAAATCAATTGAAACCACTGTCCAACTTCCCTTAAAATATCGCCTTTGATATAACCAATTATTTGAGTTTCCTCCAAGACCGTGTAAAAACAATATGACAGGACCCGATCCTTCTATATTGTAAAAAATCTTTCGATTCTTATATTCAAAATACATATTCATCACCTTCAGCTATAGCATCACTTATTCTTATCTTTGAATGGATATATCCAAAACGGTTCTCTTTCTAACCACTCGACTGTTTCCGGCATACCATCTGCATACTCTCTCTTCAGTTCCATTACCTTAGCGGAAAATTGTGATGCATGCGCTCGCAATGCCTCCAACTTTTTTGGTACATATTCTTTCACTTCATTTTTAAAATTTGGAGGCCCTATTTCTGCTTCATGATTATTTGAAAAAGCTACAGCATAAAATGTTGGCCTTTTATTTTCTGGGATATTAGCTAACGCCCTGGCTACGGCTTCTCCTGTTGCATCATGATCTGGATGAACTGCATATCCCGGATAAAAAGAAATGACTAACGAAGGATTCAATTCTTCCACACATTTTTGTATTACACTTCTTAATTCTCCAGGAGTTTCAAATTCAAGAGTCTTATCACGGTATCCCATCATACGTAAATCTTTAATCCCTAAAATATTAGTAGCTCTCTTTAACTCTTTTTCTCTAATAGCGTATAAAGATTCACGTGTTGCAAATGGGGGATTCCCCATCGCTCTCCCCATTTCACCAAGTGTTAAGCAAACATAAGTGAGAGGGACTTTTTTCTCAGTATAGGCCAAAATTGTACCAGCCACGCAATACGACTCATCATCTGGATGTGGAAAAACAACTAAAACGTGGCGCTCATTTTTCATCAATACATTAACTCCTTCATCATATACAAACTTTATAAAATAACGACCGCATACCACGTAACTCCTACAAGAAGCACTAAAAGAAGAATGATATAGATAGCAGATAAGTTTTTCACATTCCTCTTTGTAGACTTACCGTAATTCTCTTCCACATTTCGTGCGACTAGTACGGTCCCAAACAGTGATACAACTACAATAATAACAACTAGTGAAATTGCAAAACTCATTGTATTTTCACCTCTCTAAGGCCAGTCTATTTTAATAAAAAACTTCCTCTTTAAAACGTCGATAAAATACTACCTTTCTTCTCTTATCATAATAGATGTTTGTAAAAAACGGACCAACCACTTTTGTGTTTTTTTGCTCATCCACTTTAAAAATAAAAAGCAACTGATTTCCTAGGATCAGTTGCTTTTTTACAAGGCTACTTATTTTCATTTTTCACTTAAAATTAATCCGATTCAGAAGTTTGGTCTTTTCATAATGAAACATCGATTGAGATAACTCAAAAATTGTTCCATTTACAAGATAAACTGTATTTTCAATAAGAATCGCCGGATCACCTTCATTTAGTTCTAAAAGCTGTGCATTTTCTTTATTTACTTTTTCACAACTAATAACTTTATCGGCAAAACCAATATTTAATCGTAAATCTTCAATGAAATAGCTGTATACAGAGCTTAATGCTATCTCTTCATTCAAATACGGAATGATATCTTTTTTAAAATAACTTACTTCAATAGAGAATGGTTTCCCATCTACAATTCTTAAGCGCTTCAAAAAATATAACCTATTTCCAATTTCACATTGCATCCGCTTTGCTATCTCTTCGTCTGCATCTATTACTTCAAGCTCTAACACTTGCGTTTCAATATTTTGCGAAACGAGGTTTTTCGTTAATCCACGTAAACTTCCTAAATTAATGTAATCTGTTACAGAAGTTTCGCGTAAAAACATCCCACTACCTTGCACTTGAAAAATATAGCCTCTATTCACAAGTTGACTAATTACTTTTCGTATCGTATTACGGCTTACTTCAAATCGATTCATCAATGCTTCTTCTGTAGGTAGTTTTTTTGTTTCATTAAAAAGTCCATCTCGAATGTTTTGCTCTAACACATCTGCAATTTGTTTATACTTTGCACTCATACACTTTCTCCTAAAATACTCTTTTATCTGTTATAATTCTTCTCCTCTCGTTTCAATCACATGTTTATACCAATGAAACGAAAGTTTCTTCTTACGTTTTAAGTTATCATTATGATCGACAAAAATAAAGCCATATTGCTTTTTATATCCATTTAGCCAGCTTAACAAGTCAATAACTGACCATGCATAATAGCCTTTTAAATTGATTCCCTCTTGAATCGCACGTTTCATTACTTTTAAATGCTCTTCAATAAATTTAATTCTCGGCACATCTACAATTTCCCCGTCAATAATTGGGTCTTCATCACCAAGTCCGTTTTCTGTCACATACATCTTTATATCACCGTAACGATCTTTCAACATATGCAAGCCATCTAAGAAACCTTCCGGAGATATTTCCCATCCCCATTTTGTATATGTTTTATCATCCATTTTAACTGTTCGATAAAATCCATCAAAAGAAGGATTACCTGGAGCAAGTGTAGAGTTTTCTCGAGAATGTTCCTCATTCTTTAGATCCACATCGTATCTTTCCACTCGTATCGGTTGATAATAATTCAAGCCAATAAAATCATTTTTCCCAGCATTTTGTTTAATGATTTCTAATTCTTCAACCGTCCAATTAGGAGTCCATCCTTTTTCCTTTAATTGTTGTACAACATAGGACGGATACTCGCCTTTTAAAACTGGATCATAATACCAATACGTTTCATATTCATTCGCATGATTTGCTGCTAGTATATTTTCCTTTTGATCATCCACACTATAAGCAGGCAAGAAAACATGCGTGATACCAATCTCGCCATATTGTTTCAACTGCTTGTACACTGCAACTGTTTTTGCATGTGCATAAAATACATAATGAGTCGCTTGAAAATACTTTGGAACATCATTTTGTATCCCTGGTGGATGTGCACCTTTTAAGTACCCTAATCCACAAAACATCACTGTCTCATTAAAAGTAATCCAATGTTTAACTCTATCACCAAACGCCTTAAAGCAAATCTCTGCGTACTTTACAAAAGCTTCCGCTGTTCTTTTATTCGTCCATCCACCGTCCTTTTCTAAAGGTAACGGTAAATCCCAATGATATAAAGTGACAAACGGTACAATCCCATATTTTAAACATTCATCAATTAAGTTGTTATAAAATTCTATTCCTTTTTTATTTACCTCTCCATCTCCAGTCGGCAATATTCTCGCCCACGAAATAGAAAAACGATACGATTCTAATCCCATCTCAGCCATTAAACGAACATCTTCCTTATATCGATGATAATGATCAACAGCTACATCACCATTTGTTCCATTATATGTCTTGCCATGGATTTTTGAAAACTCATCCCAATTCGTAACACCTTTTCCATCTTCATTCCATGCACCTTCTACTTGATAAGAAGCTGAAGCAGCCCCAAATAAAAAATCATGTGGAAACTTCATAATATATACCTCCGTTTCATTACAATAAATAAAATTTATTACTACACATAAAATTTATGGGTACAAATTTTATATGTGTAATTATAGCTTAAGTTTCAATTTTTTTCTATCATGAACGTATGATATATAAAACTATATTTAATGTTAATTATTAGAAAACAAAAAAGAAGCGACGTATTTCATCGCTTCTTACTCTCATCAGCTTTACTCTTTTACAAGTGACTTATTCGCTCTTATAACTTCTTGATAAAGTATTGGTGACCATTTTTCATTTATATAATCTTGAATCATCCAGCCTACTCTTGTAGGATTCTTTTGTTTCATATAGTTTGCAATTTCAGGATTTATATAAGAGGCGTAATAATATGGACTATTCCATGCTGTACCGCCAGAAGACAAGCTTGTAAAATTAATATACAGATGATTACAATCTTCACTATTGTTAATCGTTTCATTTATCGTATCTTTAATAGATTTTACTTTCTCATCATAACTCACTTTATATTTATCTTGTACTGTTACATTTACATTTTGATTTACAGTTGTCGTAAACGTCTCATTATCTGGCCAATAAAAATTATTATATCCTCCAGATTCATTACTACCACTATATCTTTTTAGTAGTACAATTTTCCCTCGAGCATCTCCAAGCTTTATATTCCCTTCTGTTTTTAAAAAGATAGGATCAAGAAAATAATTTTTTTCAAATGTACTACTAAATGAATCTTCTGCCCCTTTCATATCCTCATACTCTTTTTTTAAAGACATAATAATCGTTTCACTTGGGTTATCTTTTAAAAATTGTTTCGCTTCATTTATAAATTCGTGCAATGTTACATAAAGATATAATGGCCCATGATGAAGAACTATCGTATTATCATCTGTTAAACGCCCTCTAATATCAAAAATTCTAGCTCCGTGATCCATTTGGTAACGAAAATCATATTCTTGCGTCATTCCCCATACTTGCTTTATCGGATTTTGCAACTTGAACGTTCCACTATCATGTGTTCCTGGAATTGAAATTCGTGTTAACGGTATGTCATCAGGTATAGGTTGCATCCATTTTGACCAGTTTTCAAGCCCATTACCAGAACTAGCTGCAACTGCTTGCTTATCATTGAAAGCAAATACAAATGTGCTAAGTATAGTACTACATATGAATAATTTCAAAATAAACTTCTTATTGTTCATTATTATTCCTCCTTTTTCTGTTTTATATCTAACTTATTGAATATAACATAAGCTACTTAATAAATAATGTTTCATAAATATGGAATATTGCATAGAAGTAAAATTTAAAAACATCCACATATTCTTGATATACTAAAAAACTTTAAAGAAATAAAACAAAAGGAACTTGTTTAGAAACTCCTTTTGTTTTATTTTATATTCAATACATACGAACCATCTTTATTCTCATACTTATAAACATAAAGATAATATTTACCTGGTTTTGCACTATATGTTCCTTTAATTACATTTCCTTCGTTTTCACCATATGCTACATAGGTATTTAAATCTGATTCATGATGAAGCACCCATGTCATTCCAATATTCTTTTCATTTAGTAGAGAAATATTAATATTTTCTGGCGAGTCAATTTGGAAAGTAAATACATCCACATTATCGCTATTATGGAGTTTTCCTTTCATTGGTGTATGAAAGTTAACTTTATTTGCCTGTCTAGGTTCATTATTTGGTTCATTTTCTGTTACTTGTAACTCATTCCCACCGTTTGGTTCTCTTCGTTCATACCCTAAGTTTACTAATATAGACTTCAAATCTGGTAAAACACCAATTTTATCTGAATATGGATCTTTAGACTTCGTTCCAGTGTTATGGTTACTTAATATCGTTCTTAGTTCACTTGGTCTATATGGTTGCCCTAAATTTTCTTTAGCAATACTTTGTACTAAAGTCGCTGCTCCGGCAATAATAGGCGAAGCACTAGACGTGCCACTAAAGCTGGATGTATAAAGATTTACAGCGCTTCTACTTTGCTCAGCTGTAGTTGTATCTACGTTTTCTCCCCAGCCGTACACATCAATACGGCTTCCATAATTCGAAAACCACATACGTTCATGAGGGAAAGATGAAGAGCCCGCTCCTACCATAATTGCACCTGAATCTTTAAAGTCTTTACTATTACGATTTAAAATTTGTTTACCATTTCTATCTTTAAATTGATCTAAATCATTCCAACCATTTGCTCCAGCCTCTATAATTACAACACCCTTATCTGTACCAGCACGAATTGCATCAAAGATATCTGGTTGTACTTCAACAGGTAAATATTTATCACCATATCCATCAAAGGAAGCTTGTGCCTCTAATAATAAAACATCCCCAGCTTCTAAATGATTTACAGCACTTAGTATTGCATCAGCTGTATTATACTGTCCGTTATCTCTTATTTGAGAAATCACTTTTGCTTTCGCTTTTGGCGCAATCCCAATATTCCCCACTTCATTATCTTCAGAGGATACAATTCCTAATACAGATGTCCCATGGCCGACATGTTGTTCTATATTTCTCCCAGACATCAATTCAATGTTTTGATGCACTAAATCCTCATGATTTAATAACCAACCATATTCCATATCAACAAAAGTTATACCCTTTCCATTTCCTCCTTGAACTCCCCAGGCGAAAGGTGCATTAATACCGTATGGTGCTGCTTCAAGATAGCCTTGTTTATTAAATCTAGGATTATTATTAGGATTAATGGATACACTTGATGGTTGCATTTCAGGTGGCGTTATTTTTTCTTGTTTCTTCATATACACATCTTCTATTAAAGAAGATGCTTTTAACTTATCTACTAGAGCTTCTTCACGCTCACCATTTTGAGTTTGAAGAATATAGTAGTTTAATAAGCTTGTAGATACATTATTAGGTGCTTGCACTTCAAGCTCTTGTATTTCTTCCGGACTTACAGATGTGAATAAACGAGTAAATGTTACATCTGGATATTCTGCCAAAAAATCTTCTAGTACTTTATCGTTCGTTTGAGATTGTATCTGTTTTTCAATACCATCTTCATATGGAAATTTCAAATCCGCTCTGAATTTTACAATGATTTGCTTATCTGTTTCTTGTTCTATCGCTAATTTACTCTGCTGTTCTATAGAATCAGCATTTACAATATTAATAGTGCCTCCAATTCCTATAAGTGTTGAAACAATTACAGCTGAAACACATATCCTTTGAAATATTTTCATTACATCAATCCTCCTATCAATAATTATCAATCTTTATATTAATCTATAATGATTTAATTTCTATAACATATTAAGGTACCTTTCTACTAAATAGATTATAGTAATCAGCAATATGAACTTCAATATATTTTTATATGCAATATTTCATATTTGAATCCTATATGATATAAATAAAAAACTTATAATGATTATTTGTTTTA
>NZ_JBHWYR010000015.1:0-83048 GCF_042728695.1 Bacillus sp. NPDC060175 | reverse complement strand
GGAAAAGAAGGAAGCAACTTCTACTGAAAATGTAAAAACAACTGCAAACAATAAAGATAATGAAACAAAGAAAAATGAAACAACGCAACAAGAACAACCAAAACAGGTAGAAATCAGTGAAGATGCTTTTGTTGCTTATGCTCAAAACATTAAGGGCAATGCTTTTATTAAAGATATGAAATTGAATGCAAAAGAAGCAGAAATTACATTCCATGATTCATTTTCAGCTTTTAAATCAGCAAAACCAGATAGTAATGTCACAGAAGAACAATATAAACAGTATTTTTCAACTGGAGATGCTATTGAAAAAATGCTTGTAAGTGAACCTGCAAGATTACTAAGACAATTTCCAGATTTAGATGTTGTAAAAATGACTGTTCCATTTGAAGGAAAAACATACAGTATCAACTTAGATAGAAAATCTTTAAATACATACTTAGGCTTTAAAATTGAAGATTTAAAAGTTGAAGACAAATCTTGGGTCAAAAAGTTTAACGATCCATACGTGTATGATAAGGCAAAACGTAAGGAATTCTTTAAGAAATTTGTTACTATACAATAATATTCCCTTAAAAAAAACCAGCCTTATCCAATATCACTAATATACTCCAAAATAAAAGGCTGATATCCTCACGCCTTTTATTTTTACGCAAAAACGAACATACGTTTTTATTCTGAACTCAAAATATATATATTTATTCGTATGATTTTTTATATAATGAATAAAACAAAGGAGGTTCTCCCGCTATGAAAACCGCAATCTACCTACGTAAATCTCGTGCTGACCTAGAAGCTGAAGCACGCGGCGAAGGCGAAACGTTAGCAAAGCACCGCTCTACCCTGCTGAAAATTGCCAAGGAAATGAACTTAAATGTTTTAGCTGTCCGTGAGGAAATCGTTTCTGGTGAGAGCTTAGTGAAACGGCCTGAGATGTTAGCACTACTTGAAGAAATTGAAGATAACAAATATGATGCTGTTCTTTGTATGGATATGGACCGTTTAGGTCGTGGTGGTATGAAAGAGCAAGGAATCATTTTAGAGACGTTTAAACGCTCGAATACGAAGATTATGACACCTAGGAAGACTTATGACCTTAATGATGAGTGGGACGAAGAATACAGCGAATTTGAAGCGTTTATGGCACGTAAGGAGTTAAAGATTATTACACGCCGTATGCAACGAGGCCGTATTGCTAGTGTAGAGGCTGGGAATTACCTTGGTACACATGCACCGTTCGGATATGATATCCATCGTTTAAATAAGCGAGAGCGTACTTTAACGATTAATTCAGAAGAGGCTTCTGTTGTAAGGTTGGTATTTGATTGGTATGCAAATGAGGATATGGGTGCTAGTGCAATTAGGAACAAGTTAAATGACCTTGGCTACAAAAGTAAGTTAGGGAATGATTGGAATCCTTATAGCATCTTGGATATATTAAAGAACAATGTGTATATCGGAAAAGTAACATGGCAAAAACGAAAAGAAATAAAGCATCCTGATGCTGTGAAACGTAGCTGTGCAAGACAAGATAAATCTGATTGGATTATTGCTGACGGAAAACATGAGCCTATCATACCCGAAAGCTTGTTTGAGCAAGTGCAAGAAAAATTAAACTCAAGATATCATGTTCCTTACAATACGAATGGCATTAAAAACCCTCTAGCTGGCATTATTAAATGTAGTAAATGTGGTTATAGTATGGTTCAACGTTATCCGAAAAATCGAAAGGAAACGATGGATTGTAAGCACCGTGGTTGCGAAAACAAATCCAGCTATACTGAATTAATTGAGAAACGTTTACTCGAGGCTTTAAAAGAATGGTATATCGATTATAAAGCTGACTTTGAAAAACATAAGCAAGATGACAAATTGAAAGAAACGCAAGTTATTCAAATGAATGAGGTCGCATTACGAAAGCTTGAGAAAGAATTAGTGGATGTCCAAAAACAAAAAAATAATTTACACGATTTATTAGAGCGTGGCGTTTACACTGTCGATATGTTTTTAGAACGTTCAAATGTAATTTCCGATCGTATTAATGAAATTACTTCAACGATGGAAAACTTAAAGAAAGAAATTAAAACAGAAATAAAAAAGGAAAAAGTAAAGAAAGATACAATACC
Source organism: Bacillus sp. NPDC060175 (assembly GCF_042728695.1). Taxonomy (NCBI): domain Bacteria; kingdom Bacillati; phylum Bacillota; class Bacilli; order Caryophanales; family Bacillaceae; genus Bacillus; species Bacillus sp. NPDC060175. The sequence goes on along the minus strand of NZ_JBHWYR010000015.1, from coordinate 80,925 downwards.
TCAAGTGGAGCATGTTCTTGACCTGTACTTCAAAACAGATGATCCGAAAAAGAAAAACAGCCTCCTAAAGTCGGTTTTAGAAAAGGCTGTTTATAAGAAAGAAAAGTGGCAAAGACTCGATGATTTCGAACTTGTGCTTTACCCTAAGCTCCCTCAAGATGGCGACATATAAGCGTTCGCGCTTTGTCGTCACCTTGTTGGTGTAATTAGATTTACCCCATTTAACCCCAACGCATCATTCGTCGAAACAGCTAACACAACAGGCTTTCCATTTCTAAGCGTCGCTTTTGCTGCCATTAATACTGGAGAATCTGTCATCGCATTCGCAAATTTACTCATCGAATTTCCAGTTAAAGGAGCAATTACCATACAATCTAGCGGGATTTTTGGTCCGAGTGGTTCTGCTCCGACAATTGAATTAATTGCTTTAAACCCTGTTATTTCTTCGATCTTTTTAATCCATTCTTCCCCTTCGCCAAATCTAGTATTTGTTGATTGGACAGTATAAGAAACAACGGGACGTACTTCTGCACCTTCTGCAATTAACTTCTCTAAATGTGGCATAACTTCTTCATACGTACAATGTGAGCCTGTAAATCCGAAACCAATTCGTTTTCCCTTCAAACTCATTTCTCATCATCCTCCTTTGCGATTGCATCTGCTATTAATAACTGAGAAAGAACATTCGCTAATATTTGTCCTGCTGTTTTCGGTGCAACAATCCCAGGAAGACCAGGTGCTAATAGTGCCTTCACTCCACGCTTCTCCGCATAGCGAAAGTCCGTGCCACCTGGCTTAGAAGCTAAATCAATAACTAGCGTATGAGCTGGCATTTTTGAAATAACATTCGCTGTCACAACGAGATGCGGAATTGTATTAATAACAATATCGATATTACCTACTTCTTTCTCTATGTCTTGCATATGAAAAGGAGAAAACATCATTTCTGTAATACGAGCAATATGTTCCGAACGTCTCGCTCCAACTTTGACATGTGCTCCTAATGATTGAAAAGCTCTTGCAACACTCATACCAGTTCTACCAAATCCTAAAACCATTACATTCGATCCATGAATTGTGTAATCAGTATGTTGAATAACCATCATTAGTGTACCTTCTACGGTCGGAATAGAGTTATAGATTGCAACATCATCACGATCAAATAATTTTACAAGTTTGCGATTTGTAGTAGATACGAGATTTTCCAAGTAAGGTGTACCAATACCTGAATATATAGTGAAGTTTTCTGGCGTCTTTTCAATTTGTTCTTTCGTTATGGAAACTTTTTCATTTGAAAAAATAGTATCTACTTCTCCTCTGGCATTCGTCCCTGCAACCGGCAAAATAATCGCATCTAAAGAAGTGAAATTTAAATCTTGTATACTTTCCTTTGCTGCCCCTGTGAAGCCATGATCTAACTGTTCAAACCCTATTAATGAAAGTTTCGCGTCCAGTTCGACTAGCTTGCGAATTACTTCTAGCTGCCGTGCATCTCCTCCTATGACAGCAATATGCATCTCAGTCAACATTCCCTAATTCACCTTCTTTTTCTTTCATTTATAAGAAAAATGCCTACTTTTTCTTTTTCCTCCACATCATATGTAATGTACGAGTTTGAGGTGATTGAAAAACAAAAGGCACACGTGATTTATCTTCTTTATATAAAGATAAAAAAAAGACAACCAAAATGGTCATCTTTCACTATGATCTTGAATGGTTCGTAAGATCGCAAAGTATCATATCATTTCCAACCTTCTTTATTTTGCTCCATTCTACTCTCACTTCTTGCTGTTCTCTTTTAAAACCTCCCCATTTCCCAGCAGGTATAATAAGCGCTTGTATTTTTCCATCTCTCTCATCAATTTCTAAATCTGCATGACCTAAAACTCCCATTTTTTCTGCTCTTTCTAAATCCACAATCTCTTTGCCACTTAATTCACTTAAACGCATTAAATCTCCCCCTATCCTACTTTTTATGAAGGTTATCCTATAATAAGTACCTATTCTGCATATATAAAAAAAATAACCGTATCTCATATAAAAGAGATACGGTTATTTCCGAAAGCGAATGAATTACAAAATCGATTAAAGTTTCATTCCTTTTGGCAGTTTTCCATCTGGACTAATAAGTGCCGCAGAGAATTCATCAGTAAACATGTTACGAATTAACTCGTCTACATTTTGCTTTGTTACAGTGTTTACACTTTCAATAATCTCATCAAGAGAACGATGTTTACGAAGAAGCAATTCGTTTTTACCATTACGGCTCATACGACTATTCGTACTTTCTAAACTTAACATTAAGTTTCCTTTTAATTGTTCTTTACTGTTAACAAGCTCTTTTTCTGTAATACCTGTATTTTTCAACGTATTTAACGTTTCTTGCATTGTTTCATATAGTGTATCTAATTGTTTGCTACCTGTTCCACCGTAAAGTGTTAACATTCCTGTATCTTCATAAGAAGAGTGATAAGAGAATACTGAGTACGCCAATCCACGTTGCTCACGTACTTCTTGGAATAAACGGCTACTCATACTACCGCCTAAAACATTATTTAATACAATTAAGTTATAAATATCTTCGTGACCCATTTGCAAGCCTTTATATCCTAAACATAAATGAGCTTGTTCTGTTTCTTTCTTACGTGCTACTTTATTGAAATGGAAGATTGGGCTATGTACTTGTTCACGATTTGTTGTTCCTTCGTAATTACCGAAATATTGCTCTACATTTTGTAAAAATGCTTCATCAATATTTCCTGCAATTGATACAACAACATTTTCAGGTGTGTAATGATCTTTCATATATTGACGTAACGTATCACCTGTAAATGTTTCAAGCGTTTCTTCTGTTCCTAAAATAGGATATCCAAGCGGATGCGTTTCATATGTTGCTTTCGTTAACATATCATGCACAATATCATCTGGCGCATCTTCGTACATTTTTATTTCTTCACATACAACATTCTTCTCTTTTTTCAGTTCTTCCTCATCAAATGTTGAATTAAAGAACATATCTGCTAAAACATCTAACGCGTATTTAGCATGCTCATCTAGCACTTTTGCATAGTAACATGTATATTCTTTTGAAGTAAAAGCATTTACTTGTCCACCAATGCTATCAAATGATTCTGCAATCTCTCTTGCACTTCGCGTTTCTGTCCCTTTAAAGAACATATGTTCTAAGAAGTGTGAAACCCCATTATTTTTTTCATTTTCATTTCTTGAACCTGCGTGGATCCATATACCAATCGCAACTGAGCGTACAGTTGGTATATTCTCCATAACAATTCTTACACCATTTTTACAAGTATATTTTTTAATCAAAAACTTTCCTCCTAATGCCAGTTTCTCTAAATAATTGCTATTATTTAATGATAACAAGTTTAGAGATGAATGTCATGCAAATGTATTTAATCCACACGTTTTTCATCTAGTAATTCTGTAATATTCCCCACTTTATATCCTTGTTCCTTTAAATTTTTAATCATAGTATCTAGCGCTTCTGTTGTAGATGAAGTAGGATGCATTAGCACAATAGCACCTGGATGTATTTTTCGCATTACTCTCTGCAATAACACACCCGGTTCTGGCCGCTTCCAATCAATTGTATCTACAGTCCACATAATCGTCCCCATTTGGAAATCATCCGCTATTTTTACTACCTCATCCCGAAAGCTTCCGCTTGGCGGAGCAAACCATCTCACTTTCTGATTTGTAGCTGCTTCTATCATTCGATTCGTTTTTTGTAATTGATCTCGTATTTCATCTGTAGACAGCGTTTTCATATCAGGGTGTGTGTAAGAATGATTTCCTACTTCTTGATTTGCATCGACAATCATTTTGGCAAATCGTAAGTTTTCTTTCACCCAGCGTCCTTCTAAAAAGAAAGTCGCCTTCACATCATGTTTTTTCAATACCTCTAATATACGTGGCAAATACTCATTACCCCAGGCCACATTAATTGTTAATCCCACCATTTTTTTATTTGGATGTCCTCGATAAATGGGAGCTGGTGGTAAATCTTCTAAGTGAACACTCGGTGATACTTCCTTAAATTCAAGTTGTTTTTGATCAAACTTCTTGATTTTCTTCATATTATTATAGGACGCTTCTATATCCACTTGTTTTCCATTATACCCAGGCGTCGCCTTCCAAATCTTATCAATCATCGCATTTTGCGGCATAATCTCGTACTGTTTTACATGCTTTTGAATCTCTTCATGCAAGTTATCCTGCGCAAAAACGGAATAAGAGCCAAAACCCACATATAAAGAAAATATAAATATGTACGCTAATATACGAGCTTTCATATAAACCCTCCCATTAACTATAAAAAAAGAAACCATTTTCTTCTTATCTTTGTTAATTTGAGCGTTATGATGAAAACTATACCTATACTCACATAAAAATCTAAATGAATCACATTTTTTACATAACAAAAAAAGCCAGCTAAACTGGCTTTCACTTATTGTTGCTCTTGTGCGTTTTCTTCTTTAGCCACTTCTTCTTTAGCAGCTTCTTTTTCTTGCTCTTCTTTTAGCAATACTTTTCTAGATAAGTTTACACGACCTTGTTTGTCAATCTCGATAACTTTAACTGAAATCTCATCACCGATTTTCACAACGTCTTCTACCTTACCTACACGCTCAAGTGCAAGTTCAGAGATGTGAACAAGTCCATCTTTACCGCTAAATAATTCAACGAACGCACCGAATTTTTCAACACGTTTAACTTTTCCTAAGTAGATTTCGCCTACTTGTACTTCGCGAACGATATCTTCGATAATTTTCTTCGCTTTTTCATTCATCTCTTGATTAATTGATGAAATGAATACTGTACCATCTTGCTCGATGTCAATTTTAACGCCAGTTTCTTCAATGATTTTATTAATCTGTTTACCACTTGGTCCAATAACATCACGAATTTTATCTGGGTTAATTGCCATTGTAATAATCTTCGGAGCATACGCAGATAACTCAATGCGAGGTTCAGCGATAACAGATAACATGTGATCTAGAATGTGCATACGACCAACTTTCGCTTGTTGTAATGCTTCTTCTAAAATCTCACGAGATAAACCATCGATTTTAATGTCCATTTGTAGTGCAGTTACACCTTTTGCAGTACCTGCTACTTTAAAGTCCATATCACCTAAATGATCTTCCATTCCTTGAATATCTGTTAAAATTGTGTAATGCTCACCAGATTTCACTAGACCCATTGCAATACCAGCAACTGGCGCTTTAAGTGGTACACCCGCATCCATCATCGCTAATGTACTACCGCAAATACTCGCTTGTGAAGTTGAACCATTTGATTCTAATACTTCAGATACAAGACGAACTGTATATGGGAAATCCTTTTCAGATGGAAGTACAGGTTCAAGAGCACGTTCTCCTAGTGCACCGTGACCAATTTCACGACGACCTGGTCCACGCATTGGTCTTGTTTCACCAACACTAAATGAAGGGAAATTATAATGGTGCATAAAGCGTTTTGACTCTTCTACACCTAGACCATCTAAAATTTGCACATCGCCTAATGCACCTAATGTACAAATACTTAATGCTTGCGTTTGTCCACGTGTGAATAGACCAGAACCATGTGTACGAGATAAAATGCCAACCTCTGATGCTAAAGGACGAATTTCGTCACCTTTACGACCATCTGGGCGGATTTTTTCAACTGTAATAAGACGACGTACTTCTTCTTTTACAATTTTATATAAAATCTCACTTACTTGTCCTAATGTATCAGCATCAGCTTCCTCAGCTTCGTAATGCTCAATTACACGCTTTTTCACTACGCTAATTGCATCTTCACGTGCATGTTTTTCGTGCACTTGAATTGCAGAATGCATATCTGTCTCAGCCATTTCACGTACAGCTTGGTTCAAATCAGCATCCACTTCATAAAGTTTCACTGCTGTTTTCTCTTTACCGACAGCTTGTACAATCTCTTCTTGGAATGCAATTAGACGTTTAATTTCATCGTGTCCGAACATAATTGCTTCTAACATTGTTTCTTCAGGTACTTGATCCGCTCCTGCTTCAACCATGTTAATTGCATCTTTCGTACCAGCTACAACAAGGTGAATATCACTTTGTTCTTGCTGTTCTACTGTTGGATTAATAACGAACTCGCCATTAATACGACCAACTGTCGCACCTGCGATTGGACCTTCAAATGGAATATCTGAAATAGATAATGCTAATGAAGAACCAAGCATAGCTGCCATCTCAGAAGAACAGTCTTGATCAACACTCATTACGATGCTGACAACTTGTACTTCATTACGGAAACCATCTGCGAAAAGCGGGCGGAGTGGACGGTCAATTAAACGACTTGCTAAAATTGCTTTTTCACTTGGACGGCCTTCGCGCTTAATAAAACCGCCTGGGATTTTTCCGACTGCATATAAACGCTCTTCATAGTTTACTGTAAGCGGGAAGAAATCTACATTTTTTGGCTCTTTTGATGCAGTTGCTGTAGATAGAACTGCTGTGTCGCCATATCTTACTAATACTGCTCCGTTTGCTTGTTTTGCAAGCTGACTTGTTTCAATTGTTAGCTGACGACCAGCTAAATCTATCGAGAAGACTTGCTTTTCCTGACTCATTTAAGTACCCCTCTCAATTTAAAATATTCAATTCTTCTATGTAAATGGATAGTATATCACAATATTCTTTCCTCTAGTATTGCCGAAAATTAAGTAAGCTATAAAGAGTAGAAGATATATTTTTACCTAACAAAAAAGCGGGAATATTCCCGCTTCTTTGACTATCGACGTAAGCCAAGCTTTGTGATTAATTCACGGTAACGTGTGATATCGCTATTACGAAGGTAAGTAAGTAAGTTACGACGTTTACCAACCATCTTTAATAGACCACGACGTGAATGATGATCCTTCTTGTGAGTACGTAAGTGCTCGTTTAGAGTGTTAATTTGCTCCGTTAGGACAGCAATTTGAACCTCTGGAGAACCAGTATCAGTCTCATGAGTTCTAAATTGTGCAATGATTTCATTTTTACGCTCTTGTGTTAAAGCCATCCTATTTCACCTCCTAATAATTAAACCCCCAGTTACCTAGCAAGCATCGGTGAGTCGCAATGCCAAGTAATGGTTGTCATAAAGTACATAACATAGAATACTACTTTTCATTTGAAAAAGCAAGTATATTCTTTACGCTCGCAAAATATTCTTGGGCAACCTTTTTATCTTGAGCGATTTGCGCAACTAACTCATCAATTCCATTAAACTTTTTTTCTTCTCTTATACGCATGTGCCACTCCACTGTAACACTTTGATCGTATATGTCTTTATTAAATTCAAATAGATGTACTTCAATAGATAATTGACGCTCATTCTCTTTGAAAGTTGGTTTATATCCGATATTACATACACCATCATGCCATTCATCATGAACCTTCAACCTTACCGCATATACACCTACAGATGGCAACAGATATTCATCACTTAAACCTACATTTGCAGTCGGAAAACCAATTTGACGTCCACGCTTATCACCGTGTACAACTGTTCCTTCTACCGTGTAAGCTCTCCCTAAAATAGATGGAATTTGTTCCATTTCACCGTTTCGAATTAACTTTCGTAATGAAGTAGAACTTACTTTTTCTTCTTGATATTCAACTTTTTCGATCACGGTTTGTGTAAACTCCCCTCTTGCATGAAATGGTAAAGTCTCCATCTTCCCTTTTCCTAAACGTCCATATGAATAATCAAAGCCTGCTACTACATGCTTTACATTTAAACCGATAATATACTCATCGACAAACTGTTGTGGCAATAATCCAGCAAATGGCTCATCGAATTTCACCACATATAAGATATCAATTCCTAAACTTGCGATGATTTCTTCTTTAAGACGCATCGGTGTAATATACTCCACATGCGCTTCTTTTTTCCCTAATACAACAGATGGGTGTGGATGGAACGTCATGACAGCACTTTTACATCCTCTTTCATCCGCTATTTTTTTCGCTGTTCGAATCACACGTTGATGTCCTAAATGAATGCCATCAAAATATCCTAATGCCATTACAGTAGGTGGTAATTCTATTTTATTTTGTTCATGTGGATGAGTTAAATGAATAAGTTTCACGCTTGAATTCACCTTTTTCTGTAATAATCCTTCCAATAATTCATTATAGCTTTAGTTCTTGATTATTCACAAGTACTTTCATTGGCTTTAGCATGCCAGGGTGTTTTGGGTGATGCTCATAAATTGCTAAGCAACGATCATTTTTATCAAATACTGTAATAAATGGTGCTGTTGTTCCTAATTCATTCTTTAAGAACATACCGTTCTTAATTTTTTCAGCTTGCTTTTCATCTACAACCATTTTTGGAAACTTACTTAGCGCCTCATCAATTGAGATGAAACTAGACTCTACTGTTCCATTTTGCACGTTTTCTTCAATTTCTTCAAATGATATGCAATCTTCTAGTAAAAATTCACCTGATGCTGTTCTTACAAGGTGAGACATATGTGATGGAAATCCAAGTTTTTCACCAATCATTACTGCTAGTGTTCTTACATATGTTCCTTTACTACACGTTACACGGAAACGAAATGAAATGTTTTCTCCTTCAAAAACTTCACGTTCATCAAGTAATACAAATTCATGAATTGTAATTGTACGAACTGGACGTTCAACTTCTTGTCCTGCCCTTGCATATTCGTATAGTTTTTTTCCGTTAACTTTTACAGCTGAGAACATCGGTGGCATTTGTTCAATTGTCCCTGTTAGTTCCGCTAGTACCTCTTCTACTTCTTTACGTGTAATGACACGATTTACATCTTGTTTCTCCACAACCTCACCAGAAGCATCTTCTGTTGTTGTTGAAAATCCTAATGTCACTTCACCTTCGTATGTTTTTGTTTCACTTGTCAAAAATTGCGCGATTTTTGTTGCACGCCCAACGCAAATAGGTAATACTCCTGTTACATCTGGATCCAGTGTCCCTGTATGACCAATTCGTTTCTCACGCAATATCTTTCTTAATTTGAACACACAATCATGTGATGTCATTCCCTTTGGCTTATGTAATAATACTACACCTTCCATATATTCACCTCATCGTTATTCTTTTGTAGTAATTGCAATTATGCAAAACTTATTTTACATTGAAAAAATGGATAGACAAATGTCTATCCATTATTCTTCACGTTTACCGTCTTTATTAATTTGATGTAAAAGTGTATCAATTCGATGACCATATCCGATAGACTCATCAAACTCGAAGGAAATTTCCGGTGTTTTACGAAGACGAATACGTTGGCCAATTTCTGAACGAATAAAGCCTTTTGCCTTCGCTAAACCTTTTAATGTATTTTCTTTCTGTTCTTCGTCACCTAAAACAGAAATATATACTTTAGCAATTTGTAAATCTCCACTTACTTGTACATCTGTTACTGTAACAAATCCAATACGTGGGTCTTTAATTTTACGACTGATAATGTCGCCTAATTCTTTTTTCATTTGCTCGCCCACACGGTTCGCACGTAATTTCATAACTCTTCACCTCATTCAATACCATTCCAAATGTGTTATCGTACGTTCAATTTCAGGAAATGAATCGATATACTCAAGTACACGATTCATTTCTTTTTCACAGACAACACGATTTGAGGATACGGAAACAATTGCAATTTCTGTACGTTGCCATACATCTTGATGCCCAACTTCAGAAACAGCTACATTATAGCGCTGTTTCACACGAGTTAACACACGTTGCAAAATTGCTCGTTTCTCTTTTAAAGAATGCACATCGTAAATCATACACTCGAATGAGAGTGAAGCGATAATCATCGCTTCACTTCTTCCATAACGTATGCTTCAATGATGTCCCCTTCTTTAAGATCATTATATCTCTCAATTGTAATACCACACTCATAGTTTTGTGCAACTTCTTTTACGTCATCTTTGAAACGTTTTAACGTATCAAGTTTTCCTTCAAAGACTACTACGCCATCACGGATAATACGAACGCCACTATCACGTGTAATTTTACCGTCTATTACGTAACAACCTGCGATTGTTCCAACTTTTGTTACTTTGAATGTTTGACGAACTTCCGCTTGACCGATTACTTTTTCTTCGAATTCTGGATCCAGCATACCTTGCATTGCTGATTCAATTTCTTCGATTACTTTATAGATAATACGGTGTAAACGAACATCAACTTTCTCTAATTCAGCTGTACGCTTCGCATTCACATCAGGGCGTACGTTAAATCCAATTACAATTGCATTAGATGCAGAAGCTAAAATAATATCAGATTCTGTAATCGCACCTACGCCTGTATGGATAATTTTCACTTTTACGCCTTCAACATCAATTTTACGAAGTGATGCTGCCATTGCTTCTACAGAACCTTGTACGTCTGCTTTCACGATTAAGTTAATTTCTTTTACATCGCCCTCTTGGATTTGTTGGAATAAATCTTCCAGGCTGAATTTAGATTTCTCACCACGTTGTGCAACTAACGCTTCTTGTGCACGTGATTCACCGATTTGACGAGCTTTCTTCTCATCAGCGAATGCCATGAAACGATCTCCCGCTTGTGGCACTTCATTTAAACCTGTAATTTCAACAGGAGTTGATGGACCAGCAACTTTTACACGACGACCAATATCACTTACCATTGCACGAACACGACCGAATGATGTTCCAACAACAATTGGATCTCCAACTCGAAGTGTACCATTTTGAACAAGTAATGTCGCGATAGTTCCTTTACCTTTATCAAGCTGTGCTTCAATTACAGTACCAGCTGCATAGCGATTTGGATTTGCTTTATATTCTTCTACTTCACTCACAAGAAGGATCATTTCTAGTAAGTTGTCAATTCCCTCGCCTTGAATTGCAGAAATTGGTACGAAAATCGTGTCTCCGCCCCAAGCTTCTGGAACTAATTCATATTCTGTTAATTCTTGCATTACACGATCAGGATTTGCCGCTGGTTTATCCATTTTATTCACAGCAACAATAATTGGTACTCCAGCTGCTTTCGCATGGCTAATCGCTTCAACTGTTTGCGGCATAACACCGTCATCAGCTGCAACAACAAGAATTGTAATATCTGTTACTTGTGCACCACGAGCACGCATTGTTGTAAATGCCGCGTGACCTGGTGTATCTAAGAACGTAATTTTCTTATCATTTACATCAACTTGGTATGCACCGATATGCTGAGTAATTCCACCAGCTTCGCCAGCAGTTACTTTTGAATTACGGATAGAGTCAAGCAATGTTGTTTTACCATGGTCAACGTGTCCCATAATTGTAACAACAGCTGGACGTTCTTTTAAGTTTTCTTCATCATCTTGCTCATCGATGAATGTTTCAAATTCAGTTTCACTTACAACTACTTCTTCTTCTACTTCAATACCGTAATCAGTTGCAATTAACTCAATTGTATCTTTATCTAAGTCTTGGTTAATTGTTGCCATAATTCCTAGCATGAAGAGCTTTTTAATAATTTCAGATGGCTCTTTGCTTAACTTTTTAGCAAGGTCACCTACTGTAAGGCTTCCAGAGAAAGTGATTTTATCTGGTGTTTCTACTATTTGCGTTTGTTGTCTTCCAGCAAAGTTATCTTGACGTTTGTCTTCATTTTCTTTGCCTTTTTTCTTCTTCTTATTGCTGTTCTTTTTACTGCGAACAACTTTCTCTTCTACTTCAAACTCATCTGCAACAGAAGGTTTTTCCGCTCCAGTGTTATATTGATTATCTAATTTGTTTACTACTTCATCTTCTAACATTGTCATATGATTCGAAACCTCGATATTCATCTCTTTTAGTTTTGTCATAAGATCTTTACTTGAGATATTATTTTTTTTTGCATATTCATGTACTCGAATTTTACTCATACCTTCACCCCCGGTAATTTGTATCGAGCATGCTACGTAGCTTTTTCGCAAAGCCTTCATCTAAAACAGCTACAACGACTCGCTCGTCTCTCCCAATCGCATGCCCTAATTGTTGTCGATTTTCTACTTTTCTCATTGGTATGTTGTAGTACGTGGTTTTATCAATGATGCGTTTTGTAGTGTTCGCTGACGCATCTTCAGAAAGCAATACTAGCTTTGCTTTGCCACTTCGTACTTCTTTTAAAACGAGTTCTTCACCCGAAATAATTTTTCGAGCGCGGTTTGCTAGTCCTAAAAATGATTTCCAATCAGACACTTATTTCGACTCCTTCTCAACAAGCTCAAGAAGCTCTTCGTACAGAGAACTGTCGATTTTCGCTTTTAGATGATGTTCCAAAATATTTTTCTTTTGGGCTTGAATAATGCTTTCTTTATCTTTTGATAAATATGCACCTCGTCCTGATTTTTTTCCTGATAAATCAATAGACACTTCGCCCTCTTTGGAACGAACAATGCGAACTAGCTCTCGTTTTGATTTCATCTCTTGCGTCGCAATACATTTTCGTAACGGAACTTTTCGATTGCTCATACTCATCACCTCTATTCGATTTCGTCTTCAACTGAATCGAATCCGAATGCGATTACGTTATCTTCTTCTGTCACAATACCAAGTTGTTTCGCATCAGACTCACTTTTAATATCAATTTTCCAGCCTGTTAATTTAGCTGCAAGACGCGCATTTTGTCCACGCTTACCAATCGCTAATGAAAGCTGGTGGTCTGGAACAACAACAGTTGTTGCTTTCTCTGCTTCATCTACAAGTACTTTAACAACCTGTGATGGACTTAAAGCATTTGCAACATATTCAACTGGGTCATTCGACCAGCGAACGATGTCAATCTTTTCACCTTTTAGTTCATCTACAACGCGTTGTACACGTTGTCCTTTCGGTCCTACACAAGAACCTACTGGATCAACATCGATATTCTCTGCATATACAGAAATTTTAGAACGGTCGCCTGCTTCACGTGCTACAGAGCGAATTTCTACAGTTCCATCATAAATTTCTGGAACTTCCATTTCGAATAAACGTTTTAAAAGACCAGGATGTGTACGTGATACGTAAATTTGTGGTCCTTTTGTTGTCTTTTCTACTTTTGTAATAAATACGCGAATACGATCATGTGGTTTATATTGCTCATTTGGCATTTGCTCACTTACAGGTAATAAAGCTTCTACTTTACCTAAGCTTACATAGATGAAACGAGCATCTTGGCGCTGTACAATACCAACCATAATGTCTTCTTCACGATCACTAAATTCTGAATAAATAACACCACGTTCCGCCTCACGAACTCGCTGTGTTACAACTTGTTTTGCAGTTTGCGCTGCAATACGACCAAAATCTTTTGGCGTTACTTCAATTTCTAGTACATCGCCATCTTGGTAGTTTGGATTAATTTGTCTTGCCTCTTCTACAGAGATTTCAAGACGTGGATCAAATACATTATCCACAACGTCCTTACGTGCTAAAACTTGAATTGTTCCCACTTCTGGGTTAAAGCTCACACGAACGTTTTGTGCTTGGTTAAAATTGCGTTTATAAGCAGAGATTAATGCTGCTTCAATCGCATCAATAATAATATCTTTGCTAATACCTTTTTCTGACTCTAATACGAGCAAAGCATCTAACAACTCAGTGCTCATGAAGATCCCCCTTCTTACTAAAACGTAACAGCAAGTCGCGCATTTGCAACTTTATCCATTGGAATTTGGATTTCTTTTTTACGTGTTTTAATTGTTAATAGTAGTGTAATTGTAGTACCGTCGTAGGAAAGTAGCTTTCCTTCAAACATCTTCTCACCATCAATCGGCTTATATGTTTTAATTGCCACTTGTTTTCCTACCGCTTGCTGGAAGTCTTTCTCTTTCTTTAATGGGCGTTCCGCTCCAGGAGATGATACATCCAAAAAGTAAAGATGAGGAATTGGATCCTCTTTATCTAAAGCTTCGCTTAAACGTTCACTTACCGCACCGCATTCTTCAATTTCGACTCCCTTTTCAGAATCAATGAATACGCGTAAGAACCAGTCTTGTCCTTCTTGCACATACTCTACATCTACAAGTTCAAGATTTAACTCTTCAACGATTGGCTGCGCAAATGCTTCTACAATTTCTGTGACTTTCTTATCCATAAACAGCCTCCTTCCTGCCGCCATGTACCATTTACAAGAAAAGATCCCGTTCATAAAGACGGTCTATCTTATTCTTTCTCGTTAGCTAACAAAAGCCCCTGCCGTTAAGCAGGGAATATCTGTCTTAGTATTACCAAATTTAAGAAGTAAAACTTGTAACAAAATATGTATATACGACAGAAATATCATTACTATCTACATAAGCAAAATGTAGATAGTAACACGAAAGAGTGGGTTTCCCCACTCTCTTTTTCACAAAATATACATGACATGGTTATCTCGGTTTATAGTATACCATAGCAAATGTTGATTTGCAAAGATTTTTCCTACCTATTAGAACAGTGACAATTGGTTTTGATCCGGTAAATCTCCTAGACAACCTTGACCATCTAAATACTCAATAATCGTTTTAGAAACCTTACTGCGCTGCTGTAAGTCTTCTTTTGATAAGAAATCACCATTTTTACGAGCTTCAACAATACTGAAAGCTGCGTTTGTACCAAGACCAGGAACTGCATTAAATGGAGGAATTAAAGTATCCCCATCAATTATAAATTCGGTTGCATGCGAGCGGTATAAATCAACCTTTTGGAATGAATAACCACGCTCACACATTTCAAGTGTCATTTCCAGTACCGTTAATAAACTCTTCTCTTTCGGTGCTGCATCCAATCCTTTTTGTGCAATTTCATCAATTTTTACACGTATGGATGCTGAACCTTTCGCCATCGCCTCTACATCAAAGTCATCTGCACGAACTGTAAAATATGCCGCATAGAATAAAAGTGCGAAATGTACTTTAAAGTATGCAATACGTACAGCCATAAGTACGTAAGCAGCCGCATGGGCTTTAGGGAACATGTACTTAATCTTCTTACATGAATCAATATACCAACCTGGTACATTGTTATTTCTCATTTCCTCTTCCCATTCTTCTGGTACACCTTTACCTTTACGTACCGACTCCATGATTTTGAAGGCTAATGATGGATCCAAGCCTTGATAAATTAAATATACCATGATGTCATCACGACAACCGATAACTTCACTCAGTGTACACGTACCGTTATAAATTAATTCATTCGCATTACCTAACCATACATCTGTACCATGGGATAGTCCAGAAATTTGGACAAGCTCTGAAAACGTCGTTGGTTTCGTTTCTTCTAACATTTGTCTTACGAATTTCGTACCAAACTCTGGTATACCAAGTGTACCTGTTTTACAGTTAATTTGTTCTTCCGTTACCCCTAAAGATTCTGGACCAGAGAAAATTTTCATTACTTCTGGATCATCCGTTGGGATTGTTTTCGGGTCAATACCACTTAAATCTTGAAGCATACGAATAACAGTCGGATCATCGTGTCCTAATATATCAAGTTTCAATAAATTATCATGAATTGAGTGGAAGTCAAAGTGCGTTGTTCTCCACTCAGCACCTATTGAATCAGCCGGAAACTGAATTGGTGAAAAGTCAAAAATATCCATGTAATCTGGTACAACGATAATACCACCTGGATGCTGTCCGGTCGTACGCTTTACACCTGTACATCCCGCAACTAAGCGATCAATCTCTGCATTTCGAATTGTTAAGTTATGATCATTAGCATAACCTTTCACATACCCATAAGCGGTTTTTTCCGCAACCGTACCAATTGTTCCTGCGCGGTATACATAATCTTCACCGAACAGTAATTTCGTATAGTTATGGGCGCGTGGTTGGTATTCTCCGGAGAAATTCAAATCGATATCCGGTACCTTATCCCCTTTAAATCCAAGGAACGTTTCGAAAGGAATGTCATGCCCATCTTTCACATATGGAACATTACATGTTGGGCATTCTTTATCTGGTAAATCAAAACCAGAACCTACAGAACCGTCATTAAAGAACTCTGATTGTTTACACTTTGGACATACATAGTGCGGTGGTAATGGGTTTACTTCTGTAATTTCCATCATCGTTGCAACAAATGATGAACCTACCGATCCACGCGAACCTACTAGATAACCGTCCACTAACGATTTTTTCACAAGCTTATGTGAAATTAAATAAATAACGGCGAATCCATGTCCAATAATACTTTTCAATTCTTTTTCCAAACGAGCTTCTACAATTTCCGGTAGTTCATCTCCATAGATACTTCTTGCCATTATATAGCTCATATCACGTGTTTCATCATCAGCACCTTCAATTTTCGGTGTGTATAAATCATCTTTTACTGGATGAACATCACCAATTAATGATGCGATTTTGTGTGTATTTGTCACAACAATTTCTTTTGCTTTGTCTTCACCTAAGAATGAAAAACAATCTAGCATTTCATTTGTTGTACGGAAATGTACAGGCGGTAATGAATGGCGATTTAACGGATTAGCTCCGCCCTGCGAACTGACTAAAATTTTTCGATATATCGCGTCCTCTGGATCTAAATAATGCACATTCCCAGTAGCAACAACTGGCTTATCTAACGTCTCACCTAGTTTTACTAGGTTAGAAATTATTGTTTTTAACTGTCCTTCATCTCGAACGAGTTCACGTTCTACTAAATGACGTAACACTTCTGGAGGCATGACCTCAATATAATCGTAGAACTGCGCAATTTCTTCTACTTCTTCAGGCGCTTTTTGCATCATAGCTTCAAACACTTCACCTTTGTCACAAGCTGTTCCTACTATAATGCCTTCACGATATTTTTTTAATAGTGATCGTGGTACACGTGGTACACGATAAAAGTAATTCAAGTGAGAATATGAAACAAGTTTATATAAATTTTTCAACCCAACATCTGATGTGGCAAGTAATGTCATATGACTTGGACGCCCACGTTTATATGCATCCCCTTGTCCCATACTATCGTTTAGTTGATCGTGATATTCAAGTCCCTTTTCAATTACATCTTTTAACATCTTCACAAGTAAATATCCCGTTGCTTCTGTATCATAAATCGCACGGTGATGTTGCGTTAATTCAATATCAAGCTTTTTACACATCGTATTTAATCGATGATTTTTCATTTCCGGGAATAAGAACCGTGCAAGTTCTAACGTATCAAGAACTGGATTTTTCGTTTTTTCTATCCCAGCCTTTTTAAAACCTACGTTA
Source organism: Bacillus sp. NPDC060175 (assembly GCF_042728695.1). Classification (NCBI taxonomy): domain Bacteria; kingdom Bacillati; phylum Bacillota; class Bacilli; order Caryophanales; family Bacillaceae; genus Bacillus; species Bacillus sp. NPDC060175. Next base: position 63,728 of record NZ_JBHWYR010000015.1, on the reverse strand, counting down.
ATAAAGCCCATATCGAAGCTTGCGTTATGAGCAACAAGTGTATGGTCACCCATCCATTCCTCAAACTTTTTAAACACTTCGTCCACTTCTGGTGCATCAGTTAACATATCATCTGTAATACCTGTTAATTCAATAATCGTCGCCGATAATGGTTGATGAGGATTTGCGAAAGATTCAAAGCGATCAATAATTTCTCCACCTTTTACCTTTACAGCAGCTAACTCAATGACTGTATCATATACAGCAGATAACCCTGTTGTCTCAACGTCAAAGACAACATATGTTTCTTCTGCAAGTAGACGATGCGCTTCGTTATATGCTATCGGCACACCATCATTAACTAAATTTGCTTCTACACCATATAGAACTTTAACTCCAGCCTTTTTACCAGCAGAATATGCTTCTGGGAACGACTGTGCAACAGCATGGTCTGTAACTGCAATAGCCTCATGCCCCCATTTTCCGGCTTGGGCAACGAGCTTAGAAACAGAAGTAACAGCATCCATTTGACTCATTGGAGTATGAAGATGAAGTTCTACTCTTTTTTCCCCTTCTTTTGCTTTATCTTTACGAGAAGGTCCCGTTATTTCATTTATATCATTTGCGATCATAACTAAATCACGCACGAATGTATCATTTTGAACTGAACCACGCGCTTTTACCCAAGTTCCTTTTTTCAAGGATTGTAACATCGGGATATCTTCTTTATCACGTGAGAACATCTTAATCATAATAGAGTCCGTATAGTCAGTTATCTTTAAAGTTAATAATGTACGTCCACTACGAAGTTCTTTCGTCTCTACATGGAAAACATACCCTTGAACGGTTTTTCTTCTTTCTTCATCTTGAATTTCACGCAGCGGCGTAATCTCTTCATCTGGCTTAATAAGATAACCAAGTACAACTGGTCCTTCATGAACAACATCACTTTCTTCAGCTTGCCTTTTAGCCATCTCTTCCATAGCCTGTATAACTCGTTGACGATCTTCTTCCTGTGTTTGCTCACGAAACTTTTGCATTTCTTCTGCATTTTGCTTTATATGTGTGTCTAACTGAAAACGCGGGAATCCAAAAGCTTCGTATTGATCACCTACTGGTTTCGCAACGTTTTTCTTTAAAGTAGTAGATTCCAGCTCATTATTCACATTTAATAGCAACTTCACGCCATTAACCTGCGGAAGTTGCTTCTTTAAGTACGCGAACATAGGTGAAAATGTAATTCGTTCTGTACAAAGCGGCCAATATGCCTTCACTTCTTCTTCTGTAAATTGTTTATTCTCTGCTTCTAATGCAAATGTTGTTCTTGCAATATGAGAAAATGATTGCTTAAGCTTTGTTTCTAGCAACTCATATAATTCTGTCGGCAAAATACGTGGCACTTGTAAGTCAAAATGCCAACTTTTATTCACTTTATCAATAACTAGCTTTTCAATTCCACCGCCATGTAAATATTGATTTATAAGGTCTTCTGGTATTTGCAACTGTTGGAGCAAAATTTGAAATCGCTCTTGTTGTTCATTTGTTAATGACATAAGCACTCTCCTTCCATTTGCTATTATAAATTGAAACGTACTACAAAGAAAGATTTCTTCCTTCTTCTTTTACAAAATACGTTTACAAAGAAAGAGAAGGTACCTCATTACGAGGTACCTCTTCTTATTTTAAAATATTAGCAATATATGTTTGAAGTTCTTCTACTTTCACTTCTTCAGACTCGCCTGTAGCACGTACTTTCACTTCTACAATACCTTCATCTGCTTTTTTACCAACTGTAACACGAACTGGAAGACCGAATAAATCTGCATCTGCAAATTTAACACCTGCACGTTCTGCACGATCATCTAGTAATACTTCGTATCCTTGCTCTTGTAATGAGTTGTAGATATTTCCACCCATTTCACGTTGTGCATCAGATTTCATATTTACTGGAATTACATGCACATGGAACGGTGCAACAGCTTTTGGCCAAACTAAACCATTCTCATCATTAAACTGCTCTGCAATTGCTGCCACTGTACGAGATACACCGATACCGTAACAACCCATAATAAGTGGTTTTGTTTTTCCGTTTTCATCTAGGAACGTTGCGTTCATTGCTTCACTATAACGAGTTCCTAATTTGAATACATGACCTACTTCAATTCCACGTGCGAAAAGAATTGTTCCATTTCCATCTGGAGATTGGTCTCCTTCTTGGATGAAGCGTAAATCTGTATATTGACTTACTTTAAAATCACGTTCTGGATTTACATTTACATAATGGAATCCTTCTTCGTTCGCCCCTGAACATCCATTGACAATTGATGCTACAGCATGGTCAGCGATAATTTCGATATCCCCTGTAACACCAATCGGTCCTAAAGAACCCACTTCACAGTTTAATAACTCTTTTATGTCTTCATGTGAAGCAAGCTCAACGACTGAAGCGCCGTATACATTCTTCACTTTTACATCGTTGACTTCATGATCGCCACGAACAAGTACTACTACTAATTTCTCATCTACTTTAAACACCATAGATTTAATGCATTTTTCCGCTGCAATATTTAAGAATGTAGATACTTCTTCAATAGCTTTTTGATCTGGAGTTGCTACTTTTTCAAGTACTTTTTCGGCTTCATCACTCTTCGTATACGTAGCAACAACAGGAGCCATTTCAATATTTGCCGCATAATCAGATGTATTAGAATACGCAATTGTATCTTCACCTACATCAGATAACACCATAAATTCGTGTGTATCTTTTCCGCCCATTGCTCCAGAATCAGCGATAACTGCACGGAAATTCAAACCACAACGAGCAAAGATATTAGAATACGCTTTGTATAAACTGCTATATACTTCATCCAAACTTTCTTGTGTTGCATGGAAAGAATACGCATCTTTCATTAAAAATTCTCTTCCGCGTAATAAACCGAAACGTGGTCTTTGCTCATCACGGAATTTTGTTTGAATTTGATATAATGTTAATGGTAGTTTTTTGTATGATTTAATTTCATCACGTACAAGATCTGTAATTACTTCCTCATGAGTTGCCCCTAGCGCAAACTCGCGTGCATTACGATCTTTCATACGCATTAATTCTGATCCGTAAGAATACCAACGGCCTGATTCTTGCCATAATTCAGAAGCTTGCATAGCTGGCATTAATAGTTCTACTGCCCCTGCGCGCTCCATTTCTTCACGAACAATACGTTCTACTTTGTGTAACACTTTTAAACCAAATGGTAGAAAACTATAAATACCAGAAGCATTTTGACGCATAAACCCTGCGCGAAGTAATAATTGATGACTCTTAATTTCAGCATCTGCTGGAACTTCACGTAATGTAGGACTGAATACCATACTTTGTTTCATTTATTCGCACCTCTTCATTTTACTCTTACACGCAATAAAATCCCTCACCTCGAGTTAGGTGAGGGATTTTATTCTACGAGCTCTATTTCATTATAAACTTCTTCTTATTTTACAAGAAAAACTTACGGATGTCATTCCATGTTACAACTAACATAAGCAACATTAATAATGCAAACCCAATAAAGTGAACCATTCCTTCTTTTTGACGATCAATTGGTTTTCCTCGTAACGCTTCAATTAAGAAGAAGAACAAACGTCCACCGTCTAAAGCTGGGACTGGTAATAAATTAAATAAACCAAGGTTAATACTTAAAACTGCCGCTAAACTTAGTACACGCGTAAATCCATAATCTACAACTTGATCTGTTAGATTATAAATTCCTACTGGACCTGACAACTCATTAATAGAAAATTGACCCGTTACTAATTTCACAAGAGAATCAAAAATTAGTTTCGTCCATTCGTATGTTTGTTCAAATCCTGATTTAATAGAACCCATCACTGTTTTCTCTACAGGAGAATAAACACCAATTCTACCAACTTCGTCTTTTCCTTCTTTATCAAGCGTTGGTGTTACTTTCACATTAAATTGCTCACTATCACGCTTTACATGTAACGTAATTTCTTTATTTGGGTTTTCACGTACAATCGTTACAACATCTTTCCATGTACTAGTGTTCTTCCCATTGATTGCTTGAATTGTATCGTTTTCTTTTAATCCAGCTTGTTCTGCAGCACTATTCCCCATTACTTTTCCGACCATCGGTTTATCAACAGGAACTCCTTGTATAAATCCAAGAATCACAAAAATAACAAATGCTAGAATAAAGTTCATTGCAGGACCTGCAAAGATTGTTAGAGCGCGTTGGCCCAATTTTTTAGAGCCAAATTGTCTATTGTACGGAGCGATTTGAATTTCTTCTCCCGCAGAAATGATACGAGCTTTTTCATTCACTCGGAATGTTTGCAGCTCTTCCTCGTACTCTTCATAACCCGAAATTGTAAGATTATGCTCTAAATCAGCTTGTTCGACTTCAATGACACGAACATTTGGATATTTTTCATGTCCGTCAAAAACTAATTTCACAACTTCTTCTTTTTCATTTAATACAAGCCCAACCTTTTTTCCAGGTTTTAACTCAACTGTGTCCGCATCCTCGCCAGCCATTCTTACATAGCCACCAAGGGGCAGTAATCGAATCGTATACACCGTTTCATTCTTTTCAAATGAGAATATTTTCGGACCAAAACCAATCGCAAACTCGCGGCACAAAATACCTGCTCTTTTTGCGAAATATAGATGCCCTAGCTCATGGAAAAATACGAGTGCACCGAAAATTAATATAAAGGCAATCGCTGTATTCAATTCCATAACCACCTTTGCTAAATTTGTTCCATCACAAACCGTCTTGTGGCTGCGTCAATTTCCTGAATTTCCTCTAAGCTCGGACGTGCAATGACAGTGTGATGGTGCATTGCTTTTTCAATGAGGTCTTCCACTGTTAAGAAACCAATTCTCTTTTGTAAAAAAGCTTCAACAGCTACTTCATTTGCCGCGTTCATTACAGCCGGCATACTTCCACCTGTCTTTCCAGCTTCATACGCAAAACGTAGACAACGGAAACGCTCTTGATTCATTTTCTCAAAATGCAATGTTCCCATTTCCCATAAATTTAACTGTTTCGTGTCCGAAAGAGGTAATCTATCAGGATATGTAAGCGCGTATTGAATCGGTACTCGCATATCAGGTGAGCCAAGCTGTGCCATTACACTACGATCTTCAAATTCAACCATAGAATGAATAATACTTTCTTTATGTAGAACAACATCGATTTGCTCATAAGGGATACCAAAAAGCCAGTGTGCTTCAATTACTTCTAGCCCCTTATTCATCATTGTAGCAGAATCAATTGTAATTTTCGAACCCATTGACCAGTTTGGATGACGAAGTGCATCTTCTACGGTCACTTGATGCAATTCATCTCTCGTTTTATCACGAAAACTTCCGCCTGAAGCAGTTATAATTAAGCGAGAGATTCTTTTTTCATTTTCACCATTCAAGCATTGAAAAATAGCTGAATGTTCACTGTCTACTGGAAGTAACGATACATTATGTTTTCGTGCTGCTTCCATTACAAGATGCCCTGCAGTTACTAACGTTTCTTTATTTGCAATTCCAATTGTTTTTTTCGCCTCAATTGCGCGGAGTGTCGGTAACAACCCTACGCTACCTACAACAGCATTCACTACAATTTCTGTATCTGGGTGCAGCGCTACTTCTAATAAGCCTTCGCTACCATATACTACTTTTGTATTACCAGAAACAGCTTGTAATTTTAAAACATCTTCCTCTCTTTGCACAGAGACAATTTGCGGAGAAAATTCTTGAATTACCTTTACTGCATAATCAACATTTTTCCCTACAGAAAAAGCAACGAGACGGAATTGGTCTGGGTGCGAGCGTAACACATCTAATGTTTGTGTACCGATTGATCCGCTTGCACCTAGTAAACTAATGTTTTTCATGACTCCAACCCCTCGTTCATTTATTAATTGTATTGTAATAAGAAGTATAGAATTGGTAACACAAATAACCAACTATCTGTTCGATCTAAAATACCACCATGTCCAGGTAAGATTGTACCGGAATCCTTTACACCATAATGGCGTTTAAAGGCAGATTGCACTAAATCACCAATTTGTCCAAAAATAGAAATGATAATCGTCAGAACGATTAAAATTCCTACATTCGCTTCAACTGGGAAGAACATGTTATAAACAAGTGCAACAACAATTCCACAAACAATACCGCCTAATGAACCTTCAATCGTTTTATTCGGACTAATTTCTGGCCACAATTTTCTTTTTCCAAATGCTTTTCCTATGAAATAGGCACCTGAATCAGTTGCCCATATGATAAATAGTGCACAGAACACATATTTGATTCCTAATATTCTCGTTTCATTTAAATATAAGAATCCCATTCCAACATATGTCGTTGCCATAAGTAAAAATGAAGCATTGTCAAAAGTAAATGTATTCTTAGAAAGGACTGTATATGATAAAAGTAATAAAACAATCACAAATGTGATTTCTAATTTACCTAATCCAATCCACGTAAACAGTTCTGATGCACTACTCGGAATTAAAATAGTCCACAATAATACTGCAGCTAAAACTGTTGGTACCGAAATAAGCGTAAGCTTGTTCATACGAATTAATTCATATAAACCTATAGAAGCAAGTGCATACACTAAAACTGTAAAAGGCACGCCACCGTAAATTACGATGGGAATGAATAGCGCGGCAGCAATCACTCCAGTAATAATTCTCTGTTTCACTACCAAACCCTCTCTTTCTACACGCCTCCGAATCTGCGCCCTCTATGTTGAAAGTCTGTAATCGCATTTAGCAAATGTTCCTCGGTAAAATCTGGCCAATACACATCTGTAAACCAAAATTCCGAATAAGCAATTTGCCATAACATGAAATTACTAATACGTAGCTCTCCGCTTGTACGGATTAACAGCTCTGGATCAGGTAAAGAACTCGTCATTAAGTAAGAAGAAATCATTTTTTCACTTATTTCTTCCGAACGAATTTTTCCTTCCTCACTATCTTTCATCATATGTTGCACAGCAGAAACGATTTCATCTCGACTCCCATAGTTTAACGCGAAATTAAGAATTAATCCCGTATTCTCTTTCGTATCTTCCATGGCTTTTTCCATCGCTCTGCGCGTATGCGTAGGAAGACGATCTTTTTGCCCTATTACTCGGACTTGTACATTTTCTTCAATCAACTCTGGTAAAAATGCACCTAAAAATTCTTCTGGAAGCTTCATCAAATAATCAACTTCTTTTTTCGGTCTTTTCCAGTTCTCAGTCGAAAAAGCATAAAGAGTTAATACTTTCACATCAAGCTTACTTGCAAATTTTGTGATTTTCTTCACAACTTGCATACCTTCATGATGACCAGCAATGCGAGGCATGGCTCTTCTCTTTGCCCATCTTCCATTACCATCCATAATAATAGCAATATGTTCTGGGATATATCCTTTTTTCACTTTTTCAATGAGATGATCAAACGATGTGACCTTTTTACTTTTAAAAAAAGGAAACTTTTTAAACATCATTCATACCCTCCAACAAGCAGACGTATGCCTAAAAGTGTAAAAAGACCCCCTTAAGAAGAGGGTCATATTTGCGAAATTATCGCTATTACACTTCCATAATTTCTTTTTCTTTATTTTTTGCGATTTCGTCAACTTTTGCAATATATTTATCTGTTTCTTTTTGGATATCTTCAGTATATCCTCTTAAATCATCTTCTGTAATGTCGCCAGCTTTTTCAAGCTTCTTAAGGTCATCATTACTGTCACGACGTACGTTACGAACAGCAACTTTTGCTTCCTCAGCATATTTTTTCACAACTTTTACAAGATCACGACGACGCTCTTCTGTTAATGCAGGGAATGCAATACGAATTACAGTTCCATCATTAGAAGGGTTTAAGCCTAAATCTGCTTTTAAAATTGCTTTTTCAATATCACCGATAGAAGTTTTATCATAAGGTTGAATTACAAGCAAACGTGCTTCTGGAACTGTAATGTTCGCTAATTGCACAACTGGTGTTGGTGCACCATAGTAATCAACTTGTACCTTATCTAATACAGACGAGCTTGCACGACCAGCGCGAACTGTTGCTAATTCACGAGAATAAGCAGCAACTGCTTTTTCCATTTTTTCATTTGAAGACTTCAATACTTGTTGTCCCATAATTTATTTCCCCCTTACAACTGTTCCAATATTTTCGCCTAAAACGGCACGTTTAATGTTACCTTTTTCCATAACCGAGAATACAATTAATGGAATATCATTATCCATACATAAAGAAGAAGCTGTAGAATCCATTACACCTAAACCTGCTTTTAATACATCTAAGTAAGTAAGTGTTTCGTATTTCGTAGCTGTTGGGTCAATAGATGGATCTGCACTATATACGCCATCCACATTATTTTTCGCCATTAAAATAACGTCCGCTTCGATTTCAGCTGCACGTAATGCTGCTGTTGTATCTGTAGAGAAGTATGGGTTACCAGTACCTGCAGCAAAGATAACAACACGTTTTTTCTCTAAGTGACGAATTGCTTTACGACGAATGTAAGGCTCTGCCACTTGACGCATCTCAATTGAAGTTTGTACGCGAGTTTGAATTCCAATATTCTCTAAGCTATCTTGAAGAGCTAATGAATTCATAACTGTTGCTAACATGCCCATGTAATCTGCTCCTGCACGATCCATGCCCATTTCGCTTCCAATTTTCCCACGCCAAATGTTACCGCCACCAACAACAACAGCAACCTCTACATCAAGTTCTGCAATTTCTTTCACTTGTTCCGCAACTGACTTAATAACAGCTGGGTTAATTCCAAATCCTTGCTCGCCAGCTAAAGCTTCTCCGCTTAGCTTTAAAACGACACGATCATATTTCGGTTTACTCATAATGAACCTCCAATTGCTTACATCTTTATTTTAAAAAAGGGAACACAATGTGTTCCCTAATCTGTATTAGTTGTTACCTTTTACTTGGTTCATTACTTCTTCAGCAAAGTTGTCTTCGCGTTTTTCGATACCTTCACCAACAGCGTAGCGAACGAATCCTTTTAATGTTCCGCCTTTAGACTCAACGAATTGACGAACTTTCATATCAGGGTTCTTAACGAATGTTTGGTCAAGTAAGCAAATCTCTTCAAAGAATTTGCCAAGACGGCCTTCTACCATTTTCGCAACGATTTTTTCAGGCTTGCCTTCGTTTAAAGCTTGTTGTGTTAATACTTGACGCTCATGCTCAACTTCTTCAGCTGTTACAGCATCGCGGTCGATGTATTTAGGGTTAACTGCTGCGATGTGCATTGCTACATCTTTAGCAGCTGCTTCATCAGTAGAACCTTCAAGAACTGTTAATACACCAATACGTCCACCCATGTGTAGGTAAGCGCCGAATGCATCAGCATCAGTTTTTGATACGATTTCGAAACGACGAAGTGTAAGTTTTTCACCAATTTTAGCGATTGCTTCGTTGATGTGCTCTTCTACTGTTTTGCCGCCTTCGATTGTTTGAGCCATAGCTTCTTCAACGTTAGCAGGTTTGTTAGCTAATAAGTGAGCAGCTAATTCTTTAATTAACGCTTGGAAACCTTCGTTTTTCGCAACGAAATCAGTCTCAGAGTTTAATTCTAAGATTAAACCTTCGTTACCGTTTGTTTCGATGAAAGTTAAACCTTCAGCAGCGATGCGGTCTGCTTTTTTAGCAGCTTTCGCAATACCTTTTTCACGTAAGAAGTCAATTGCTTTCTCCATGTCGCCATTAGTTTCAGTTAAAGCTTTTTTGCAGTCCATCATACCTGCGCCAGTTTTTTCGCGAAGTTCTTTTACCATTTGTGCAGTGATTGCCATATTTTTCATCCTCCTAAAATATGTATTTATACCTTTTGTAAAGGTGTTTATACCTTAAAAAAGGTGATAAAAGGCCGAACCCCTTATCACCTTTCCAAATTTGTTACGCAGTAACAGTTTCTTCACCTTGTTTTGTTTCAAGGATCGCGTCTGCCATTTTAGATGTAAGAAGTTTTACAGCACGAATTGCATCATCGTTTGCTGGAATAACGTGATCGATTTCGTCCGGATCACAGTTTGTATCAACGATACCGATGATTGGAATGTGTAATTTGCGTGCTTCAGCAACTGCAATACGCTCTTTACGAGGGTCTACTATGAATAATGCACTTGGAAGACCTTTCATATCTTTAATACCGCCTAAGAATTTCTCAAGACGCTCTAACTCTTTTTTAAGTTGAACAACTTCTTTCTTAGGAAGTACTTCGAAAGTACCATCTTCTTGCATTCTTTCGATATCTTTAAGACGCTTGATACGCTTTTGGATTGTTTGGAAGTTTGTTAAAGTTCCACCTAACCAACGTTGGTTAACGAAATACATACCAGCACGAGTTGCTTCTTCTTTAATAGCTTCTTGTGCTTGTTTTTTAGTACCTACGAATAAAATGTCTCCACCTTCAGCAGCGATGTCACGCATCGTTCTGTAAGCTTCCTCAACTTTTTTCACAGTTTTTTGTAAGTCGATGATGTAGATACCGTTACGCTCTGTGAAGATGTAACGCTTCATTTTTGGGTTCCAACGACGAGTTTGATGTCCGAAATGAACACCAGCTTCAAGCAATTGTTTCATAGAAATTACTGACATAATTTAGTTCCTCCTAAATGGTTTTTGATATCCTCCGTTTACTTCACCTCTAAGCGAAACTACGAACGTAGCACCAACACTTAAATCAGTAAACGTGTGTACTTTGTACTGACACCACTGCTTACTATATCATACTGAAATATTACAATCAAGTCGAAAATGCGAACAATGTAAAACTTTCTTTTTTTCACGCTCAAATTCTAGTATTACCAACCTTCAATTCCTTTAAGCAAGGAATTGAAGGTTAATTAATAGTTTTCTAATGAACGTTGTCATGACGCCTTACGTAAGCAAAATCATTCTCTTAAAAAAACAAAAAACTCTCCTCAACCGAGGAGAGTTTTTTTATAAATTAGTTTGTTTTCAATTTAGCAAGTTCCTGTAGAAACTTGTCGTTTAGCACTTTAATGTATGTTCCTTTCATACCTAAAGAGCGAGACTCAATAACACCAGCACTTTCTAATTTACGTAGTGCATTTACGATTACAGAACGAGTAATCCCTACACGATCAGCAATTTTACTTGCAACAAGTAAACCTTCTGTTCCGTTTAATTCTTCGAAGATATGCTCGATTGCTTCTAACTCACTGTAAGATAATGAGCTAATCGCCATTTGAACAACAGCTTTACTACGTGCTTCTTCTTCGATTTCTTCTGCTTTTTCACGTAAGATTTCCATACCTACAACAGTTGAGCTGTATTCAGCAAGAATTAAATCATCGTCTAAGAACTCTTGACCAAGACGAGCTAATACTAGTGTACCTAGACGCTCACCGCCACCAACGATTGGTACGATTGTAGTTAAACCTTGACCGAATAATTCTCTATTTTCTACTGGGAATGCTGTGTAGTCACTATCCACACCTAAATTTGAAGATGTTTCTGTAACATTGAATAAGCTTTGCGTATACTCTTCTGGGAATTGACGCTCTGCAAGCATGTGCTTCATACGTTCGTTCTCGATTTGTTGGTGAATCGCATATCCTAATAATTTACCGCGACGACTTACAACGAACACGTTCGCTTCAATTACTTCACACATTGTGTCAGACATCTCTCTAAAGTTTACAGGCTTTCCTGCTGCGCTCTGTAATAACGCATTTAATTTTCTCGTTTTTGCTAATAATTCCATTTCAAAATTTCCTCCTACATGTTACTTACATATTTTTTCATCACTTGGAAACTAGGGCGAGTCACCTGATGACACTATTACAAAATAAACTGGCTCACATCTTTATTTTTAGCTATTGTCGCTAATTTTTCCTCAACATATTGAGGTGTTATCGTTATTTTCTCTAACGTAATTTCAGATGCCTCAAACGATAAATCTTCAAGGAGCTTCTCCATAACAGTATGAAGTCTTCTCGCTCCAATATTATCTGTATCTTGATTAACTTGATAAGCAATCTCAGCAATCTTACGAATAGCTTCGTCTGAAAATTCAATTTCTATACCTTCAGTCGCTAATAACGCCATGTACTGTTTAATTAGCGCATTGTCAGGTTCGATTAATATTTTAACAAAATCATCCGCCGATAACTTTGTTAATTCTACTCGAATCGGAAATCTCCCTTGCAATTCCGGAATTAAATCCGACGGTTTAGACATATGGAACGCTCCAGCTGCAACAAATAAAATATAATCCGTTTTTACTGATCCGTATTTTGTTGCTACATTCGATCCTTCTACAATCGGTAAAATGTCACGTTGCACACCTTCACGCGATACATCTACGCTATTCGACTGCTTACCAGCAATTTTGTCAATTTCATCGATAAAAATAATCCCGAGCTGTTCAGCACGATAAACAGCCTCTTGTGTAACTTCATCCATATCAATTAAGCGCTGTGCCTCTTCATTTGTCAAGAGTTTTCTTGCTTCTTTTACAGAAAGTTTACGTTTTTTCGTTTTTTTCGGCATGATACTTCCTAGTGCATCTTGGAAATTCATTCCCATTTGCTCCATGCCAGTTCCTTGCAACATATCAAACATAGAAGACTGTTGTTCCGTCACTTCGATCGATATCACTTCATCTTCAAGAAGGCCTGCCGCAAGCTTTCTTTCCACATCTTGACGTTTCTTTTCGATTTCATCATCTTCCTCTACATCAGATGTTTGGTTTGAATTTTGATTACCACCAAAAAGCATTTCTAATGGATTTTTAAATCCAGATTGTTTCTCCGGACTCGGCACTAAAATTTCAACAAGACGTTGATTCGCTTGCTCTTCTGCTTTATCTTGAACTTTAACTACCATTTCCTCTTTCACAATGCGAACAGATGTTTCAACAAGATCGCGGACCATCGACTCTACATCTCGACCCACATATCCAACTTCTGTAAATTTCGTCGCTTCAACCTTAATAAAAGGTGCTCCAACGAGTTTCGCCATTCGCCGTGCTACCTCTGTTTTACCAACACCTGTCGGTCCAATCATTAAAATATTTTTAGGTGCAATTTCATCACGTAAATTTTCAACTAATTTACTGCGACGGTATCGATTTCGTAGAGCTACAGCAACCGCTTTCTTTGCATCTTTTTGACCGATGATGTATTGATCTAATTTTTCCACAATTTGACGCGGAGTAAAATGTAAATGCATATAAAATGCCTCCCTTACGATTCTACAATTCTTCAACAATTATGTTATGGTTCGTATAAACACAAATATCGCCTGCAATTTCTAAACTGGCCTTCGCAATTTGTTTCGCTGTTAAATGTTCACTTGCATGTTGCTTTAAAGCACGACCAGCAGCAAGTGCATAATGTCCGCCTGAACCAATTGCTAAAATACCATCATCTGGTTCAATCACTTCTCCTGTACCTGAAACAAGGAGCATCGTTGTTTTATCCATGACAATGAGCATTGCTTCTAGCTGACGTAGCATTTTATCACCACGCCATTGTTTCGCCATCTCAACTGCAGCGCGCTGCAAGTTGCCATTATACTCTTCTAACTTCCCTTCAAACATTTCAAAAAGAGTAAATGCATCAGCAACTGATCCTGCAAAACCAGCTAAAACTTTCCCTTGGAAAAGTTTGCGAACTTTGCGAGCTGTATGTTTCATTACAACAGCATTCCCCATCGTTACCTGACCATCTCCAGCCATTGCACATTCTCCATTATGATGAACTGCAAATATCGTTGTAGCGTGGAAATTTCCCATAGAAAAAACTCCTTTATATGTTTTTATAGCCTTAAAAGCAATTTATGCCCGCGGGTGATGCTTCATGTACACAGAACGCAATCTTTCTTTAGAGACATGCGTATAAATTTGTGTCGTTGACAAATTCTCATGACCTAATAACTCCTGCACAGTACGTAAATCCGCTCCTTCATCCAACATATGTGTAGCAAATGTATGCCTTAACATATGGGGACTTATTCGCATTGTAAGTGAAGCTTTCTTAATGAGTTCGTTCAAAACATAACGTACACCCTGATCTGTTAACGGCTTACCTTTCGCATTTAAAAATACCATATGAGATTGTTCTTCAGTCTTTTGAGCTAACTGTTTTCTCCCGTTCTCTATATAAGTAATTAAAGCATCTTGTGCATAGCTTCCGAACGGAATATATCTTTGTTTTTTCCCTTTTCCCATCACTAAAATTGTTCCCACTGCAAAGTCAATGTCGGTAAGTTGCAAATTAACGCATTCGCTTACACGAATCCCAGTTGCATACATCAACTCTAATAAAGCTTGATTCCTTTGACCTAATGGCGCCCCTGTATCAGAAACTTCAAACAATTCTTCTAACTCTTCAGCATATAAAAACTTTGGGATTGACAATTCTTTCTTGGGAAGTGACGCAAGTGCAAACGGATTATCTTTTTGATAACCTTCACGCATCAAAAAACGATATAAACTTCGTAAGCTTGATACTTTCCTTGCGACAGATTTACGGGCTAACTTCTGATCGTGCAACGTCGTCAAGTATAAACGAACATCCGCGTATGTAACATCTAAAAAAGAGGATATGCCTTCTCGCTCCATAAATTGCACAAAATGTTCTAAATCATTTTGATAACTTGCAATTGTATATTTTGAATAATTTCTTTCAATTTGTAAATATCCAACGAATAATTGTAACAAATTCTTCACATTCACATCCATATAACTCACCTCAATAAAGGCTACTAAATCGTATCACAACTTAGTAGCCTTTGCAAGAAATTTAATTAAATATTTACAAAATTTTGAATTGTTTCCAAAGCGCGTGTAGCATATGCTTCATTTCGCTCTTGTTTCTTTTTAATTTTCTTCTCTAACGGTGTAAATAAACCGAAGTTTGCATTCATTGGCTGGAAGTTTTTCGCATTTGTCGCAGTAATATAATTTGCCATACTTCCCATTGCAGTTACAGGTGGTAATACAACTGGCTCTTCACCTTGTACAAGTCGAGCAGCGTTAATACCCGCTAATAATCCTGATGCTGCTGATTCAACATAACCCTCTACCCCAGTCATTTGACCAGCGAAGAATAAATCATCACGTTGTTTATATTGATATGTTGGACGAAGCAAATTAGGCGAATTAATAAACGTATTACGATGCATTACACCATAACGTACAATCTCTGCGTTTTCTAGTCCTGGAATTAGCTGTAACACTTCTTTTTGTGGCCCCCACTTTAAATGTGTTTGGAAGCCTACAATATTGTATAATGTTCCTGCTGCATCATCTTGACGTAACTGAACAACCGCATACGGTGTTTTCCCTGTTTTCGGATCTTCTAACCCAACAGGCTTCATCGGTCCAAATACTAACGTCTGTCTTCCTCTACTTGCCATAACTTCTACTGGCATACAGCCTTCAAAGAAAATTTCTTTTTCAAATTCTTTTAAAGGCACTGTCTCAGCAGCAATTAAAGCCTCATAAAAACGATCAAACTCTTCTTCTGTCATTGGACAGTTTAAATATGCCGCTTCACCTTTATCATAACGAGATTTTAAATATACTTTATTCATGTCAATGCTGTCTTTCTCAACGATTGGCGCTGCAGCATCATAGAAATAAAAATAATCTTCACCTGTTAGTTTTTTTAATTGTGCAGAAAGATCCGGAGACGTAAGTGGACCTGTCGCAATAACAGTTGGTCCCTCTGGAATTTCAGTGATTTCCTCATTCATTACAGTTACGTTCGGATGATTTTTCACATATTCAGTCACTTTCGCCGCGAATTCATGACGATCTACAGCTAAAGCACCTCCTGCTGGTACAGAGCACTCATCAGCTGCACGAATAATGACAGAATCCATTAGGCGCATTTCTTCTTTAATAACACCGACAGCATTTGTTAATGTGTTTGCGCGAAGTGAGTTACTACATACTAATTCAGCAAATTTATCTGTATGATGAGCTGGTGTTTGCCTTACTGGTCTCATTTCATATAATTTTACTTGGACACCACGCTTTGCAATTTGGTAAGCTGCTTCGCTTCCTGCAAGGCCTGCGCCAATGACGTTTACTACTTGTGTTGTCATATATATCACCTTTCCTTTTCTTCCCGAAAAAAATGTGAGCAGTTACGCTCACATTTGTTGTTCTTCTTCATAATCACACGAAATACATTGTACTTGCACGCCTTTTTTCAACTTTTTCTCTACGAGCATACTTTCACACTTCGGACATTTACGACCAATCGGCTTATCCCAAGATACAAAGTCACATTCTGGATACGTACCGCATCCGTAGAAAAGACGTTTCTTTTTATTACTACGGCGTTCAATAATTTGCCCTTTATCACACTTCGGACAAGTAACACCGATTTCTTTTACAATCGGTTTTGTATTACGACATTCCGGGAAATTCGAACAAGCCATAAACTTCCCATATTTACCCATTTTAAAGACCATCGGGTGACTACATAATTCACAGTCTTCCCCAGCTGGTTCATCTTTAATTTCCACTTCACGCATTTCTTTTTCCGCTTTTTCTAAGCGCGGTTCAAATCCTACGTAGAAATCATCAACAATTTTCACCCAATTTGCATTTCCTTCTTCTACTTCATCAAGGCTTTGCTCCATATTGGCAGTAAATTCAATGTTAATAATTTCTGGGAAAAACTCTAAAATAAGTTCGATTACTATTCCACCAAGCTCAGTCGGAACGAAGCGTTTATTATCTAAAGCAACGTATCCTCGTTTTTGGATTGTTTCAAGTGTCGGTACATAAGTAGACGGTCTCCCAATTCCAAGCTCTTCAAGTGTTCTTACTAGACGAGCCTCTGTATAACGCGGCGGAGGCTGTGTGTAATGTTGCTTCGGTTCTATATCTTTTGAAAATACCGTTTCACCTACTTCTAACGGTGGCAACATCTTATCCTTTTCTTCCGCACCATCATCTTTCGACTCTACATACACTTTCATAAATCCTGGGAACTTTACAACTGATCCACTTGCACGGAACTGAACATTGTTATTAATGAGTTTCGCTGTAACAGTATCCATTATAGCAGATGCCATTTGACTTGCAACAAATCGCTCCCAAATCAGTTTATACAAACGGAGTTGATCACGACTTAAGAAACTTTTTAGTTCCTCTGGCTTTCTCATTACCGAAGTAGGACGAATCGCCTCATGCGCATCTTGTGCTTTCGACTTTTTCGTTTCTTTCTTCTTCTCTGTTCCTATGTATTCCGCACCAAACGCCTCAGTAATGTAATCACGAGCCTCTGTTTGCGCTGTTTCTGAGATACGTGTTGAATCAGTTCTCATATACGTAATAAGACCTACAGTCCCTTGTTTTCCAAGATCCATCCCTTCATACAGCTGCTGTGCAAGCATCATTGTTTTCTTTGCTCGCATATTTAACTTACGCGCTGCCTCTTGTTGCAAGGAAGATGTTGTAAACGGTAATGCAGGGTTACGCTTTCGCTCTTTTCGCGTTACATTTTCAACCGAAAACGCATTGTCTTTCATCTTTTCGATTATTTCGTTCACTTGTGCTTCGTTCGTTAATTGAACTTTTTCACCATCTACACCGTAAAAGCTTGCTTCAAATGTGTCTTTCCCTTTCACAAATTCTGTTTTAATTGTCCAGAATTCTTCAGGTTCAAAACTTTGAATTTCTTTTTCACGTTCGATGATTAAACGAACTGCTACAGATTGTACGCGTCCTGCACTTAATCCTTTTTTTACTTTCTTCCATAATAAAGGACTAATATTGTAGCCAACAAGACGATCGAGTATACGCCTTGCCTGTTGTGCATCTACTAAATCCATATTAATTGCACGAGGATATTTAAATGATTCTTTTATTGCATCTTTTGTAATCTCATTAAATACAACTCGGCAATCTGATTCAACGTCCACATTTAACGTATTTGCTAAATGCCAAGCAATTGCTTCTCCTTCACGATCTGGATCGGCCGCGAGATAGACTTTCTTTGCTTTTTTTGCCGCTGATTTTAAATCTTTTAAAACGGGACCCTTACCACGAATGGTAATATACTTCGGGGTGAAGTTATTCTTTACTTCTATCCCCATTTGGCTTTTAGGTAAATCGCGGACATGTCCCATGGACGCGACGACTTTGTATTTTTTCCCTAAATATTTTTCAATGGTCTTCGCCTTAGAAGGCGACTCCACGATTACGAGGTAATCTGACATGCTAGTGCCTCCTTAAGAGGTGGATTCAAGTCTTCATCAATCTTATTGATTTCTCTTGTTTTTGTCAATCAAGAATGAATATACCATACAGCGACAATCTACCATTTGTCAATAATTGTTTAATAAAAACATAAAAATATATGGTTAATTTAAAATTTCTTCAAGGATATCCTCCGCATTTCTTACTAGCTTTGCGCCTTGTTGAATTAGATGATTCGTTCCCGCTGCACTCTCTATAAATATAGGACCTGGAAGTGCAAACACCTCTCTATTTTGTTCTAATGCAAGGTCTGCAGTAATAAGGGATCCACTTCTCCTTTTTGCTTCTACAACTAAAATACCTTTACTTATACCGCTAATAATTCGATTTCTTTTTGGGAAATACCATTTTTTCGGCACATAATGCGGTGGATACTCTGTCAATAACAATATATAATCTTTCCACGTGTCATATAAACCTCTATTCTCCTTTGGATACATATAAGATAATCCGTGTCCTAATATTGCAATAGTCGGGCAATGCTGCCTTACTGTAACTTCATGAGCAATTGTATCTATCCCTCTTGCAAACCCACTAACAATAAGCCATTCTTTTTCAAGTAAAGGTTGTAAAATAAACTTCATACTCTCCTTTCCATATAAAGACGGTTCTCTCGTTCCAACAATTGCTAATTTATTTATCTTGCCAAGAAAATCTCTCTCTCCTTTTCCGTATAAAACAAAAGGGGGATCTTGTATTTCCTGCAATAGTTGCGGATAATCCTCATCCCATATGGTTATATAAAATATTCGATTTTTTTCTAAATAGGATACATATTGCTTTAGATTTGAAGTCTGAAGGAAATTTACTAGTTCTGAAGATTTTTTCGGGGATATTCCAGCGTAATATTCAAATTGTTTCGGACTAAAAGTGTATATTCCCTTCAGTTCTGGATCAACATATAGTAGTCTCTCCATCGCCTTCCAATGATCCGCCAACATGTAATGAAGGTGCAATAAACGTTCTCTTTTCATCTTGATTCTCCTTACCCATAATTTTTATTATGTAAACAAAAAATGTGTAAAAAGACACCCTCTAATAAGAAGGTGTCTTTCAAAAAGATTAGTAGTTTTTACAAGTCTCAAATAATCCCTTTTCTTTTAAAACAGAGATTAATGTTTCACCCATAACAGCTGGTGTTTCCGCTACTTTAATACCACAAGCTTCCATTGTTTTAATCTTTTCAGCAGCAGTTCCTTTGCCGCCAGAAATGATTGCCCCAGCATGACCCATACGTTTGCCTTCAGGCGCAGTTTGACCGCCAATGAAGCCTACAACTGGTTTTGTCATATTAGCTTGTACCCACTCAGCTGCCTCTTCTTCTGCCGTACCGCCGATTTCACCAATCATAATTACAGCATGCGTTTCTTCATCTTCATTAAATGCTTTTAACGCATCAATAAAGTCCGTACCGTTAACAGGGTCTCCGCCGATACCTACAGCAGTAGATTGGCCGATACCTTCTTGTGTTAACTGATGTACAGCTTCATACGTTAATGTACCAGAGCGAGATACGATACCAACATGACCTTTTTTGTGAATATATCCTGGCATAATACCAATTTTACATTCGTCAGGTGTAATAACACCAGGGCAGTTTGGTCCAAGTAAACGTGTATGTTTACCCGCCATATATCTCTTAACATTTACCATATCTAATACAGGGATTCCTTCAGTAATACATACTACTAAATCAATCTTTGCATCAACAGCTTCCATAATTGCATCAGCCGCAAAAGCGGGTGGAACGTATACAACTGAAGCGTTTGCGCCTGTTGCTTTCACAGCATCTTCTACTGTATCAAATACTGGTACGCCTTCAATATCAGTGCCACCTTTACCTGGTGTTACACCACCTACAATTTTCGTACCGTATTCAATCATTTGCTTTGTATGAAATAACCCTTGAGAACCTGTAATACCTTGAACAATAACTTTTGTATCTTTATTAACTAATACGCTCATTTTTCTCCCCCGCTTTCTATTAGCCCACTAGTGAAACAATTTTTTGTGCACCGTCAGCCATAGATTCTGCTGCAACAATATTTAAACCAGACTCATTTAAAATTTTCTTTCCTAACTCTACATTTGTACCTTCAAGACGTACAACTAAAGGCAACTCAAGACCTACCTGCTTAGTTGCTTCAATAACACCTTCTGCGATAACATCACACTTCATAATGCCACCAAAAATGTTAACGAAGATACCTTTTACATTTTTGTCAGAAAGGATAATTTTGAATGCTTCTGTAACTTTTTCAGCTGTTGCGCCGCCACCAACATCTAAGAAGTTAGCCGGGTCACCATGGTAATGTTTAATGATATCCATTGTAGCCATTGCTAAACCTGCACCATTAACCATACAACCGATATTTCCATCTAAAGGAATGTAGTTTAAGTCATATTTAGAAGCTTCAATTTCTTTTGAATCTTCTTCTTCAAGATCACGAAGTTCTAAAATGTCTTTATTGCGATATAACGCATTAGAATCAAAGTTTAATTTTGCATCTAACGCCATAACTTTACCGTCACCTGTTGTAACAAGTGGATTAATCTCAGCGATAGAGCAATCTTTTTCGATAAACGCACTGTATAAGCCCATCATAAACTTCACAGCTTGTCCTACAAGTTCTTTTGGAATATTGATGTTAAACGCGATTCTACGCGCTTGGAAACCTTGTAAACCTACTGCTGGATCAATATATTCTTTAAAGATTTTTTCAGGCGTTTTTTCTGCTACTTCTTCAATTTCTGTTCCACCTTCTTCAGATGCCATTAAAACAACTTGAGAAGTTGCACGATCTAATACAAGACCTACATAATATTCTTTTTTAATATCGCAACCTTCTTCGATAAGTAAGCGTTTTACTTCCTTACCTTCAGGACCTGTTTGATGCGTCACAAGTGTAGTTCCTAAAATGCTTTCTGCATATGTACGAACTTCTTCTAAATTTTTCGCAACTTTTACACCGCCAGCTTTGCCGCGTCCACCAGCGTGAATTTGCGCTTTAACTACACATACTTCCGTTCCTAATTCTTTCGCTGCTTCTACAGCTTCTTCTACTGTAAATGCAACCTTCCCGTTTGGAACGCTAACCCCATAGCTTCTAAGGACTGCCTTACCTTGGTACTCATGGATATTCATAGTCCCATCCTCCCCTGTTTTCCTGTTTTACTCAAAAAGTTTTTTAATGTTTAAAAAACATTACATTGCCATTGTATAAGATGATTGGCACGCTGTCTACAATAAAGTGTCAGAAAACTGAAATCGCTTTATTCTTTTTCGAAAATAATAATGTTTATATACCAAAATAAAAAATAAGCTGTGAATATACAGCTTATTTTTGAATCATATCTTTAATTGGCGCAAATGATTTTCGATGTTCCTCTAATACTCCATGTACTTCAATCGCTTCTAAATGCTGTTTCGTCCCATATCCCATATGTTGTTCAAATCCATATGCAGGATACTTTCCTCCTAACTCTTTCATCATGCGATCTCTCGTCACTTTCGCAATAATAGATGCAGCTGAAATAGAGACACTTTTCGCATCACCTTTAATGATTGATGTTTGCGGAATTGATGTAGGAAGCTTCATCGCATCGATTAATAAATATTCTGGTGTACATGATAAATTAGCAACGGCATCTAACATCGCTTGCTTCGTCGCTTGATAAATATTTATTTCATCAATAACTTGTGGTGATATAATTCCAACTCCAATCGCAATTGCATGCTCTTTAATTTCATCATAAAAACGCTCACGTTTCGCTTCACTTAATTTTTTCGAGTCATTTAATCCTGGAATATAAAAATCTTCCGGAAGGACGACAGCCGCCGTCACAACCGGTCCTGCTAACGGCCCACGGCCCACTTCATCAATACCAGCAATGTACGTGAGCCCTTTTTCACGTAACTCATTTTCGTACTTTGACATTTCTAGAAATTTCTCTCTTTCTTTTTGCGCTAACTCTTTTTGTTTATACCACTTCAAAATTAGTTTTTGAACACCTTTTCTCTCATCTTTCACTAACATTTGAAAACGCTCGTCTTCTTCACTCATAATTTCTTGCAGCAAACATCCCGCTTCTTGAATAGTCATTTTTTGCATTCATTTACACTCCTTTTAAACGTAACCAAAAAGAAAAGACGTACAAACGCACGTCTTATACTTCTTCTACTTTTTCTACATCTTCCACCTGCTCTGCAAACTCTTCTGGTGTTTCAAATGTCATTTTCCCAAATCTTCCACCACGAAGCTCACGAAGTATAAGCTCAGATGTTTTATCATAATCAATCATTCCGCCGCCCATTAAGCAACCTCTGTTTTTTCCAATTGCATCAAATAACTCCACAATTTCTTCTGGAATGTCATTTAACTTATATCGCTCTTTTAAACGTTCTGGATAATGTTTTTCCATAAAACGTAGTGCATAAATAGCTACATCCTGTAGATTTAATATAGAATCTTTAATTGCACCCGTCGTCGCTAAACGAAGACCAACTAATTCATCTTCAAATTTAGGCCACAAAATACCTGGTGTATCTAATAATTCCATTTCTTTCCCAACTTTAATCCACTGCTGAGCCGTTGTCACACCAGGACGATCTCCTGTTTTTGCTATATTTTTCTTCGCTAATTTATTAATCAGTGTAGATTTACCAACGTTTGGAATACCTACAATTAAAGCACGAATTGCTCTTGGTCTAATGCCTTTAGCAACCATTTTATCGAATTTTTCTTTGACAAGCACTTTACAAGCTGCTGCAATTTCTTTCATACCTTGTCCAGCTTGTGCATTAATTGAAATTGCCTTTTGACCTCTTTCATCAAAATATGCAATCCACTGTTTTGTAAGACGATCATCCGCCATATCCGCTTTATTTAAAACAACAAGCCTTGGTTTATGCGTAATAATTTCATCAATCATTGGATTACGAGAAGATAAAGGTAATCGAGCATCTACAAGCTCAATTACAACATCAATTAACTTTAATTTTTCTGTTACTTGGCGTCTAGCCTTTGCCATATGTCCCGGGAACCATTGGATTACCATGTTGCCACCTTCTTTTTCTTTTATTTCACAATACGTGCATCTTTTAACGGCCAATATAGCATATTTGCTTTACCAATCACTTGTTCCATTGAAATTGTACCAATCGAACGGCTATCTTTACTAAAACGACGATTATCGCCTAAAACAAATAATTGACCTTCTGGAACAGTTTTTTTTCCTGTCATTTCTTCAAGAGTAAAATCATATGTAAGCGGTCCGTCAGCAAGTTGTTTTTTCTGCTTATCTAAATACGGCTCCTCATAAGGTTTCCCGTTAACATATAGTTTATCATTACGGTATTCGATTTCGTCGCCTGGCAGGCCAATAATACGCTTAATGTAATCTTTTTCTTCCGTCGCTCGGAATACAATAATATCAAAGCGTTTCGGATCACCTATGTGATAGCCAATTTTATTAACAATCATTCGATCACGGTCATGTAAAGTCGGCGACATCGATACACCATCTACGAGAATTGGGGCAAAGAAAAACTGTCTAATTACGCCCGCTAATACAACAGCAATCAAAATTGCTTTGATCCATTCCCAAAGTGAGCTCTTCTCTTTCTTCATGCTTTCCCCTCCACAGTTATGTAAGCTGCTCGTATTATACCAAAATTTCATATAGATTGGAAAAAGGGAGCTTGTGTATTTACAAGCTCCCATACATGTCTTATCGAATTTCTTTAATACGTGCTTTTTTACCGCGAAGGTTACGTAAGTAGTATAACTTAGCACGACGTACTTTACCACGGCGAAGTACTTCGATGTTCGCGATTCTTGGCGTGTGAACTGGGAATGTACGCTCAACACCTACACCGTAAGAAATCTTACGAACTGTGAATGTTTCACTGATTCCGCCACCACGACGTTTAATTACAACACCTTCGAAAAGCTGAATTCTTTCACGAGTTCCCTCAACTACTTTTACGTGTACACGTAAAGTGTCTCCAGGACGGAATGAAGGAAGGTCAGTTTTCAATTGGCCTTTTGTGATTTCTGTGATTAATTGTTGCATATTAAATTCTCTCCTTTAAACAGATGCTCTTATAAAGTCTTATTAAATTACAGCGGAACATCGTTAATACGGCTACTGATTTCAGTAGCACAAATGTTATAATAGCATATTGCTAGGACTGTTGCAATAGAAAATATATCAAGCCCTTATCGGTCTTCTTTAATCTGTTCCAGCCATTTCTCTTCTTGCTTAGATAATTCTCGTTCTTCCAGTAAATCCGGCCTACGTGTGTACGTACGACGTAGTGACTCTTTATGGCGCCATTCATCAATGTTTTTATGATTTCCTGACATTAGTACATCCGGTACCTTCATACCACGAAAATCAGCAGGACGTGTATAATGTGGGTGCTCTAACAAACCTGTGCTAAAAGAGTCTTCCACTTGTGACGTTTGATTCCCAAGCACTCCTGGCAAAAGACGTACAACACTGTCAGTGACTACCATAGAAGCCAATTCTCCACCCGTTAATACGTAATCCCCAATAGAAATCTCATCTGTTACAAGATGCTCACGAATTCGTTCATCGTATCCTTCATAATGGCCACATACAAAAATAACATGCTCTTCTCCAGCAAGCTCTTCTGCCTTCTTCTGCGTGAAACGCTCTCCTTGTGGACACATTAAGACGATTCTCGGCTTACGGTCTGTTTCCTTCGTTAACTCTTCTACTGCGTCAAAGATAGGCTGCGGGGTTAATACCATACCAGCGCCCCCACCATACGGATAATCATCTACACTATTATGCTTACTAGTTGTATACTCACGGAAATTGACAACACGAAGCTCTACCGCTTCTTTTTCTTGTGCTTTCTTTAAAATTGAAGACCCAAATACTCCCGTAAACATATCTGGAAACAATGTTAAAATGTCAATTTTCATTATAGTAGCCCTTCCATTACATGAATGGTTACTAATTTTTTTTCAATGTTAACTTGAAGTACAACGTCATCAATATAAGGAATTAACAGATCTTGACCCTTTGGACGTTTAATCACCCAAACGTCATTCGCACCAGGAGATAGAATCTCTTTGATTGTCCCTAACGCTTCTCCTTCTTCCGTTACAACGTTGCAACCAATAATTTCATGGTAGTAGTATTCACCTTCAGCTAGTTCGCCTAACTGCTCTTCTGGTACTTTTATTAAAGAACCTTTAAACTTCTCTGCTTCATCTACATTGTTGTATCCTTCAAATGTTAATAAATCAAATGTCTTATGTTGACGATGGGCAGTTACCTTCACTGTAAGATAGTCTGTACCTTTCTCATCCCATATGTATAACGTGTTCCCTACTTTATATCGCTCTTCTGGAAAATCAGTACGAGAAATAACACGAATTTCTCCTTTTACGCCATGAGTATTTACAATTTTCCCTACGTTAAACCATTTTGTCATAAATAGTATGTCACCCCTGGTTTCTATATAAATTAAGCATTTCCATTTCATATATGGAACATGCAATTTCTCTTTAAATGTTAAAAAAGGGAGAGGAAATAACTCCTCGCCCTTTTTACGTTTATTGAATTTCCAGTGTGACGTTCTCATCATTATGATGTCCCACTGAATACAAGAGCATTCGAATCGCTTTCGCGACTTTCCCTTGCTTTCCAATGACTTTTCCAACATCCTCAGGATGTACAGTTAATCGATACTTTATTTCTCCGTTGCAAAGTTCCTGTGTAACTTTTACATCTCCAGGATGATCCACAAGAGGTTTAACAATTGTCTCGACTAACATTTTCATTTTCATTGCCTCAATTACTTACCTTGTTTAGATAAGTGGAATTTCTCCATGATACCTTGGTTAGAGAAAAGGTTACGAACTGTATCAGATGGTTTAGCACCATTTCCTAACCATTTTAATGCTGCTTCTTCGTTGATCTTAACTTCCGCTGGTTGAGCAACCGGATTGTAAGTACCGATTTCCTCAATGAAACGTCCGTCACGAGGAGAACGAGAATCTGCAACAACTACACGATAGAAAGGAGTTTTTTTAGCTCCCATACGTTTTAAACGAATTTTAACTGCCATTTATAAAGCACCTCCGAATTTATTTCACACAGATAATTATATTAGCAAAAAGACTATTGCTTTGTAAAGTATTTTTTCTTAACAGAGCCATCTTTTTTCCTTACATGAATGGAAACTTCAATCCACCTAGTCCTTTTTTCTTACCTTTTTGCATTCCCGTCATCGTCTTCATCATTTTTTTCATATCATCAAATTGCTTGATTAGACGATTGATTTCTTGTACCGTTGTACCGCTACCTTTGGCAATGCGCTTTTTACGACTAGCATTGATTATTTCCGGTTGTTCTCGTTCTACTTTAGTCATAGAACGAATAATTGCCTCAATATGCCCAATTTGTTTTTCATCAACTTGTGCATTTTTCAGCCCTTTAATTTTATTTGCACCGGGAAGCATTCCTAACAATTCGTCAAGCGGTCCAAGTTGACGCACTTGTCCAAGTTGTTCTAGGAAATCGTCAAGCGTAAACGAAAGCGTACGCATTTTTTGCTCAAGTTCTTTTGCTTTCTCTTCATCAACTGTAGCTTGCGCTTTTTCAATTAATGTTAAGACGTCACCCATCCCTAAAATACGGGATGCCATACGTTCTGGATGGAACGCTTCAATTGCATCTAGTTTTTCACCCATACCAGCAAATTTAATTGGTGTATTTGTTACAGCCTTAATAGATAATGCCGCACCACCGCGCGTATCACCATCTAATTTCGTTAATACAACACCTGTTAATCCTAACTGTTCATGGAAACTTTGTGCTACATTTACCGCGTCTTGTCCTGTCATCGCATCGACAACAAGGAAAATTTCATCCGGTTTCGCAACTTCTTTGACTTTCGCTAATTCATCCATTAGTTCTTCATCAATATGCAGGCGACCCGCTGTATCGATTAAAACATAATCGTGATGATCTTCTTTTGCTTTCGCAATCGCTTGTTTCGCAATTTCAACCGGACTTACTTGATCTCCTAAGGAGAAAACAGGCATGTCCAATTGCTTCCCTAATGTTTCAAGCTGTTTAATTGCTGCTGGACGGTAAATATCCGCTGCAACAAGCATCGGTTTACGATTATGCTTTTTACGAAGCAAATTCGCAAGCTTACCTGTCGTCGTTGTTTTACCCGCACCTTGCAGACCAACCATCATTATAACAGTAGGTGGCTTATTAGCAACAGCAATTTTGCTTTGCTCTCCGCCCATAAGTTCTGTAAGTTCTTCCTGTACGATTTTAATTACTTGTTGTCCAGGTGTCAAACTTTTCATTACATCTTGTCCGACAGCACGCTCAGACACACGCTTTATAAAATCTTTTACTACTTTAAAGTTAACATCCGCTTCTAAAAGAGCTAGACGAACTTCTCTCATCATTTCTTTCACATCGGCTTCAGAAACTTTTCCTTTGCCGCGGATTTTTTGCATTGTCTGTTGAAGTCGGTCGGCTAATCCTTCAAATGCCATATTGCCGCCCTCCTAATCTAATTTTTCGATAGCTTCAACAACTTGTTTCATTTCTTCATACACATGCTCTTCTTCGCTGATTAGCTGTTTTAGCTTTGCAACAAGTCGCTGTCGCTCTTGAAACTTTTGAAGTAATACTAATTTATCTTCATATTCTTCAAGCATCGCTTCAGTCCGTTTAATGTTATCATACACGGCTTGGCGACTTACATCAAATTCTTCCGCAATTTCACCAAGAGATAAATCATCTAGATAATAAAGCGACATATAACTTCTTTGTTTTTGCGTTAACAACGATTGATAAAAATCAAATAAATAATTCATTCTCGTTGTTTTCTCGAGCATGTTGGATCATCCTTTGTTAAGTGATTTCCCTTTACATGATTTAGTTTACATGGAGTACAAAAGAGTGTCAAGTTTTTTTCTTAACATCACATATTTTTATAGAAAAAGAAGCGGAAATACCGCTTCTTTCACTTACACTTCTTCTGTTTCTACTAAGTTCGCAAACAAACCATAAACATATTGTTCTGGATCAAACTGCTGCAGATCATCCATTTGCTCTCCTAGCCCAACAAATTTCACCGGAACATCCATTTCGTTACGAATCGCTAAGACGATACCACCTTTAGCAGTTCCATCTAACTTCGTTAAAACAATACCAGTAACATTTGTTGCTTCACGGAATGTTTTCGCTTGGCTTAAGCCATTTTGTCCTGTTGTTGCATCAATAACTAGTAATACTTCATGAGGAGCCCCTGGTACTTCACGCTCAATTACGCGCTTCACTTTCTCTAACTCTTTCATTAAGTTTACTTTATTTTGTAAGCGTCCTGCTGTATCACATAGTAATACATCCACTTTACGGGCCTTTGCCGCTTGTACAGCATCATACATAACCGCCGCTGGGTCAGATCCTGATCCTTGTTTAATTACTTCTACACCAACACGATCGCCCCATACTTCTAATTGTTCAATCGCCCCAGCACGGAATGTATCTCCTGCCGCCAATAGGACAGACTTACCTTCTGATTTAAATTTATGTGCAAGCTTACCAATCGTCGTCGTTTTCCCCACACCATTAACACCAACAAATAAAACTACCGTTAATTGATCCTCTTGTATATTAACTTCATTACTAAAGTCGCTGTCACCTTTGTAAATTCCCACTAGCTTTTCAGAAATAACAGCCTGTACTTCTTTCGGATCTTGAATGTTGCGACGTTGCACTTCTTCTTTCAACTGATCAATTAATTCCATCACTGTCGAAACTCCGACATCCGCACTAATTAAAATTTCTTCTAATTCCTCAAAGAAATCTTCGTCTATTTTACGGTAACGGTACACTAAGTCATTTACTTTATCAGCAAATGAATTTCTCGTTTTTTCTAATCCTTGTTTAAACTTCTCTGTTACCGTATCCGTTTGTTTTGAAATTTTTTCTTTTAATTTTTTTAAAAAACTCATACTTCCCATCCTTCCTATCTACTTGCAACAAGTTCTTCGCCATCATCTAAACGAACAGAAACAAGCTTCGATACCCCTGATTCTTGCATTGTGACACCGTACAATACATCAGACTCTTCCATTGTACCTTTTCGGTGTGTAATTACAATAAACTGTGTTTCATCACTAAATTTCTTTAAATACTGCGCAAAACGAGCAACGTTTGCCTCATCAAGAGCTGCTTCTACTTCATCTAGTACACAGAATGGGACTGGACGTACTTTTAAAATACCAAATAAGAGCGCAATTGCCGTTAAAGCACGCTCTCCCCCTGAAAGTAAACCTAAGTTTTGTAGTTTCTTTCCTGGTGGTTGCGCTACAATGTCAATACCAGTATTTAGTAAATCTTCTGGATTTGTCATTACTAAATCCGCTCTACCGCCTCCGAATAGTTCAGAGAATACATATTGAAACTCTGTTCGAATCCCTTCGAACGTAGTAGAAAAGCGTTTTTTCATCTCTTCATCCATTTCCATAATAAGTTGATGCAATGTCGATTTCGCTTCTTCTAGGTCATCTCTTTGCTCTAATAAGAATGTATGGCGCTCTGCTACACGTTCATATTCATCAATTGCCCCTAAATTTACTGCGCCTAACTCTTCGATGGATAGTTTAATTAGTTTCACCTTTTTACGTGCATCTTCTGCAGGCATCATCATTGTATACTTAAGTTTTGCCGCTTCAAATGAAATAGTATATGTTTCACGTAAATGTTGCAATCTATTTTCCAGCTCTACATCAAGTCGGTTAATTTTCACTTCTTGATCTTTCAGCATCTCAAGAATATATTTATGTTTACCTATTGTTTCTTTCGCACCGCGCTCTAAATGCTCTACTCTTTCTTGCAATGATACGCGTTGGTCACGACGAGAACGAATTAACTCCGAAGTTTGATTACGATCATACGCTTTCTTCTCAATCATATTCGTAATTTGTTCTTCGCCACTTGAATTAGATGTCATCTCTTGCTTTAAGAACGCTAAATCTTCCTTCGTTTTTACAAGCGTCGCATCAGTCTCTTCTTTTTCCTTCGTCAATCGTTCGACTTTTTCTTTGTGATTAGACAAACGTTGTTGTTGTTCAGCAGCTTGTACTTTTAGCTCCGTCATTTCCTTCTGAACTTTTTCTTTTGAAGAATGTTGTTCACTTTTTTGTTTCGTTAAAACGACGATTTTGCTATCTAATTCCCCAATCTCCGCTTGAAGAGTCGCTAAAATCTTTTCTAACTCTTCTTTACGCCCTTGCATTTTT
This sequence comes from Bacillus sp. NPDC060175, assembly GCF_042728695.1. NCBI lineage: Bacteria > Bacillati > Bacillota > Bacilli > Caryophanales > Bacillaceae > Bacillus > Bacillus sp. NPDC060175. The sequence goes on along the minus strand of NZ_JBHWYR010000015.1, from coordinate 33,143 downwards.
ACTTGATCTTGTAAAAATCCTTCAATCTCTAAATCGTAAATCGATAAACGATCATTAATACGATGTTCATCTAATTCTAAACGATTAATTTCTTCTCTTAGCTTCTGTTCATCTACACGTTCGGTCTCTACACCTTGGCGTAGCTCTCGTATTTGTACTTCTTTTTCTTGAATCTCTTGCTTTACTGCTTTAACAAAGTTTTCTAGCTTCGTTGTTTTTTCTTCCATGTCAGTTAGTTTTTTAGTCCACTCTTCAAGTTCACGTTGACGTCCCAATAAAGAGGATTTCGCCTGTTTTACAGCTCCACCCGTCATAGAACCACCCGGATTCACTACGTCACCTTCGAGTGTTACAATACGATAGCGGTATTGCAGTTGTTTCGCTAACTCATTTGCTCCGCGTAAATCTTTCGCAACAACAACAGTACCTAATAAACTGGAAACTACATTCTCATATTTATTATTGTACTGCACAAGTTCTGCCGCTACACCGACAAACGATGGATGCTGGTTCACAATGCGTAATTGATCAAATGATAGCGATCGGCTTTTAATAACAGCTTGAGGTAAAAACGTTGCACGGCCATGTTTATTTTGCTTTAAAAATGCAATTGCATTACGAGCATGTTCTTCTGTTTGTACTACGATATGTTGCATCGCTGCCCCAAGGGCGATTTCCATTGCGATTTCATATTCTTTCGGCACAGTCAGAAGTTCTGCAACAGCTCCCTCAATACCTTGTAGCCTATCTTCTCTAGCCTTTAATACTTCACGTACCCCTTGATAGAAGCCAGAATAGTCCTCTTGCATCTCTTCTAACATTTCTTTCCGAGAGCGCGCCTGTTGCACAAATTGATACGCTTGATACAGTTTCGTTTCATTTTCACTATACTGTGACTTACATTTCCCAAGTGCCGTTTCTGTCTTCTGTATGTTAGAAATAATGCCAGCTATTTTCTCTCTCGCTTGCTCATAACTTTCTACAAGTTTCGCCTTTTTCGCTGTAACTCCCACACGCATCTGTACATACTTTTCATTTTCTTCATCAAGTCGTTCGTTTTTAGAGTTTTGCTGTTTTGATTGTTCTTCAATCATAGATAATTCATTACGAAGACTTGCTTGTTGATTTAAAAGTTCAATATAGTCACCTTTTAAATTCTCAATTTGTTCCTCTAAATTCTCAGCAAAAGTCGCAAGTAATTGCTCGTTATCATGCAATTTCTTCTCCAATTCTTTTACTTGATTCACAAATTGCATTAACGCTTCTGTACTTGTTTCAATTTCGTCATCATAACTTGTAGCTTTCTCTGTTAACTCAACAATTAGCTTTTCAAGCTGCGTACAATGCGTCGTTGCATTTTGCTTTCTTTCCTTTAACAGCTCGCGTTGCCCTTCTAGTTTTTCTAGTTCTTTACTAGACAGAAGGAGAACTTCTTGTAAGGAATTTACAGATTCATCAACAGCTTGTAATTGCCCGCGTAATTCCTCAAGCTCTTCTTCACTTTTTTGTAAATTCGCCGACATTTTAGCTTCTTCATCTTTATTATGCCCAAATTGATTTCGAAGCGCTTCCCACTTTTCATGTAATTCTTCAATTTCATGTACAATAAGCGCAGCTTCTACTTTCTCTAATTCTTCTTTTTTCTCAAGATAATCTTTCGCAATAGAAGCTTGTCTTTCTAGTGGTTCTACTTGACTACTTAATTCGTGAATAATATCTTGTACACGATTTAAATTTTCTTGTGTTTCCGCCAATTTCCCTTCAGCTTTCTTTTTACGAAGTTTGTATTTCAGCACACCCGCAGCTTCTTCAAATACACCACGACGTTCTTCTGATTTACTACTCAAAATTTCTTCGACTTTCCCCTGGCTAATAATTGAAAAAGCTTCTCTTCCCATACCAGAGTCCATAAATAAATCAATAATATCTTTCAATCTACAAGATTGTTTATTAATATAAAAATCACTATCACCCGAACGAGATACACGACGCGTTACACACACCTCGTTATATTCAATCGGTAAGCGTTGGTCTTCATTATTTAAAGTTAATGTAACTTCAGCAACATTAACCGCTCTTCTCGTATCACTACCGGCAAAAATAATATCCTCCATCTTTGCACCGCGTAATGACTTTGCAGATTGTTCACCAAGTACCCAGCGAATTGCATCAGTAATATTACTTTTCCCGCTCCCGTTAGGTCCTACTACAGAAGTTACACCTGGAACAAAATCGACAGATACACGCTCAGCAAAAGATTTAAATCCTGCTATTTCTAATCTTTTTAAAAACACGAAAGGCCTTCCTCCTATTCTCCGTTGTTGTAAACGTTGTCTGTACGAAAACAAGCTACTATACGGATTTCCCACTCCTTTTATTTATAAATAAAAGGAAAGTTTCATTCTATGCATAAGGAATCCCCCTCATTCAAAGGGGGATTCCTTATGATTGTTCTTTTAATTTTTTCAATGCTTCTGCAGCAGCTTGTTGCTCTGCCTCTTTTTTTGACTTACCACTCCCAAGACCTAATGCCTCATTATTTAAAGTTACACGGGACACAAATTCTCGGTTGTGGGCCGGTCCTTTTTCTTGCAAAATTTGATACTCAATATTGCCACTACCATCACGCTGAATCAACTCTTGCAATTGACTCTTATAATCCATCACATGAGAAAAAGCACCTTCATTAATTTTTGGATATACAACTTCTTTTAAGTATCCCCAAACTGTTTCTAGCCCTTGATCAAGATAAAGGGCACCAATAAACGCTTCAAAGACATCCGCTAATAAAGCTGGTCGTTCACGTCCACCCGTCATTTCCTCACCTTTTCCTAATAAAACAAGGCTACCAAATGACATTTCGTTTGCAAAACGAACAAGAGATGGCTCACATACAATAGCTGCACGTAGTTTTGTTAACTCTCCTTCGCTCATTGTCGGATATTTTTGAAACAGATACTGTGATACAGTGAGTTCCAATACAGCATCGCCAAGAAATTCAAGACGCTCATTGTCCTCATGCGGTTTTTTTCGATGCTCATTCACATACGATGAATGCGTAAATGCTTGAATCAATAATTTTTCATCTGTAAACGTAATACCTATCTTTTCTTGAAATACTTTAAAAGCTTCACGATATTTTGTTTCGTATTTTTTTTCTCTATGTTTTCGGTACGGCATAGGTCCCTCCAGATATAAGCCGAGAAGCCCCGTTAAAAAACGGGACTTCACTTAAGCATTATAGATGACTCTCTATGTAAGTCACAGCATCGCCAACAGTAGCAATCTTTTCAGCATCTTCATCAGAAATTTCCATTTCGAATTCATCTTCTAATTGCATTACAAGTTCTACTACATCTAGGGAGTCTGCGCCTAAATCTTCTTTGAAGCTTGCAGCTGGTACTACTTCAGTTTCTTCTACTCCTAAACGATCAACGACAATTTTTGTTACACGCTCTAAAACATCTGCCATTTTATTCACCTCCCCTCAAATATTATATAAAATATTGTCCAAAAAAACTAGGTGAAATCGATTCTTTTATTACATTACCATACCGCCGTCAACATTTAACGTTTGACCTGTAACATATTTACTTTGATCAGAAGCGAAAAACGTTACAGTATTTGCGATATCTTGTGCTTCTCCAAACTGAGCCACAGGAATTAATTTTAACATTTCTGCTTTAATATTTTCATCTAATACATCCGTCATATCAGTCGCAATAAACCCTGGAGCAATTGCATTTACAGTAATATTTCGGCTCGCTAATTCTTTTGCTGATGTTTTTGTTAATCCAATTACACCAGCTTTAGCAGCAACATAATTTGCTTGTCCTGGGTTTCCTGTTACACCAACAACAGAAGCGATATTAATAATACGTCCATGACGTTGACGCATCATATAGCGCGATACTGCTTTCGTACATAAGAAAACACCTTTTAAGTTTGTATTAATAACTGTATCCCATTCTTCTTCTTTCATACGCATTAATAAATTATCTTTTGTTACACCAGCGTTATTTACAAGAATATCAACTTGTCCAAACGTATCTACAGTTTGTTTCACCATTGCAGTAACATCATCAGCATTTGCAACATCTGCTCTTACTGCAATGGCATCTGAACCTAATTTCTTTATTTCATCAACTACTTCATTCGCCTTTTGCTCATTACCGGCATAATTTACTACAACATTTGCCCCTTGTTTCGCTAAATCAATGGCAATCGCACGACCAATCCCACGTGAAGCACCAGTTACTAATGCTACTTTCCCTTTTAACATCAGCTTTCTCCTCTCAAATTTGAAATGGTATCTTTTAATGTCTCTTCATCATATATCGCATATGCTTTCACTGAAGAATCAATCGACTTCATAAGACCAGCAAGTACTTTTCCAGGTCCGATTTCAATAAATGTATCTACCCCTTGATTCACCATATACTCAATAGATGGGTACCATAATACAGGCGAATAGAGCTGTTCAATTAGCTTTTCTTGAATATCTGTACCACGTGTAATAACATCTGCCGTAACATTTGCAATAATAGGAATATTCGTGTCTTGAATTGTAATTTCATTTAAAACACTTTGGAATTTCTCAGCAGCTGGTTTCATAAGCGAGGAATGAAACGGTCCACTCACTTTGAGCGGAATTGCTCTTTTAGCACCATTTTCTTTCGCTCTTTGAGAAGCAAGTTCTACTCCTTGCTTTGTTCCAGAAATAACAATTTGCTTCGTACTATTCATATTAGCAATTTGTACTGCGTATCCTTCACTTGTTACTTCTTCTGTAACTCGTTTCAGCATATCTGGATCTGCACCTAGAATAGCTGCCATTGCACCTTCCCCGCCTGGAACAGCTTCTTCCATATATTCCCCACGTTTCCTTACAGCATATACAGCGTCTTCGAATGTTAATGCACCAGCAGCTACAAGAGCGCTATATTCACCTAAACTATGTCCTGCGACAAAATCAGGTGTAATATCATACTCCTTCAAAGCTGTTAAAATTGCAAAGCTCGTTGTTAATAGTGCCGGCTGCGCATTTGTCGTTAATGTCAACTTCTCCTGCGGTCCTTCAAAAATCACTTCTGAAAGAGAATCATGCAAAACCTCATCCGCTTTTGCAAACACTTTCGCAACCTCTTTATTATTCTCCGCTAACTGTCTACCCATTCCAACTGCCTGTGAACCTTGGCCCGGAAAAAGAAATGCTATTTTTCCCATTTCAAATCCTCCTCTTATTGAAGCGGCTCCTTCTCCATTACACTTGAAATTGTAGGAATTACTTCTTTCGCTACCATTTCTCTCGTTTGACGAATCGCACTAAATATCGATTGGTCATTAGAAGAACCGTGAGCCTTAATGACAGGAGCTTTCAATCCAAACAACGCCGCTCCTCCATACTCCGAATAATCCATTTTATCTTTCAATATCATAAGTTTTGGTTTTAATACCGCTGCTGCTAATTTGCTCGTAAACGAACTCATTAATTGTTCTTTTAACATAGAGAATAACGCAAGTGCTGTTCCTTCTAATGATTTTAGCGCTACATTACCCGTAAAACCATCACATACAACAACGTCTGCTACACCTTGCAATAAATCTCTTGATTCAACGTTTCCAACGAAATTAATTGGTGCATCCTTGAGCATAGCAAAGACCTGTTTTGAAAGCTCGTTTCCTTTACCATCCTCTGTTCCAACGTTTAAAAGTCCAACGCGTGGATTTTTAATTCCTCTTACCTTCTCTGCGTAAACAGAGCCCATTACTGCATATTGATATAAATGAATTGGTTTTGCATCAACGTTGGCTCCAACATCTAACATAACAAAACCTTCTCCATCAACAGTTGGCATTGTAGGTGATAAAGCTGGTCGTTCAATTCCTTCCATACGACCAACAACAAACAATCCAGCTGCCATCAAAGCTCCTGTACTACCTGCTGATATACAAGCATCCGCTACACCGTCTTTTACTTGCTGCGCCGCTAGTACCATTGAAGCTTGTTTTTTTCGACGAACCGCTCTTACTGGTTCGTCTGTCGATTCAATTTTTTCGTCCGTATGAAGTATAGTAATTCGCTCTTCACTCGTTAAATATTGACGAATCCCCTCTTCTTTCCCTACTAACGTAATATGTAAATCTGAGTATTCCTTAATAGCTTTCATTGCTCCTAATACTACAGCCTTTGGTGCATGATCGCCGCCCATTGCATCTATTGCGATTTTCATAAGTTGTTACCTTCCTCACTATAATTACTAGATCGATACATTTCAAAAGTGCCTGTAAAAACAAGTTCTTCTCCAACAAAGCTACGCACTTTGACAACCGTCCGTCCTTTATCATTCTCTACATCTTCAACACGTGCTTTTGCAACAACACGCTCTCCTAATTTTACAGGACGAATATATCGAATGGTGGACTTTGCAGTTAAAGCTAATTCTTCATCAATAACCGCAACAGCTAGTGAGTTTGCTTGCGCAAACAAATGATGCCCACGAGCAATTTGATTTCTTTTAAATACATGTTCTACCTTTACTTCAAAGATAGAAATCGCATGTCTATCTAATTCTATATCGATAATTTCTCCGACAACCTCTTCTAACGGTAAAGATTTCACATCTTCTTCATGTTGTTTTGTAGCCACATGCTTAATTCGTTCTCTTAATTCCGGAATAGATAATTCCATACGATCAAGACGAACAGTTTGTATGCTCACTTGAAATTTTTCCGCTAAATCTTCATCCGTTATAAAAGGATTCGTTTCTATTGTTTGTTGTAATAATTCTTGTCTTTCTTTTTTACTTCTTCTTTTTTTCATACCGCACCATCCATTTTTTATGACTAGGTACTAAAAGTAGTATATAATCATTAAAAGTAGAATGCAACAAAAACTTTTGCAGACCACTTTTAATCGAGCTTCTCTCCCTGAAACACACCTGTCCCATCAAGATAAGTACGCAGCGAAGCATACTGATCATTATGCCAAAATGCTTCTGAATCAACTAGTATCGCCGCATCTTGTCTTGCTGTTTCTAACGCCCGATAATCATGCACCATATCAGCAACCTTAAATTCTGGTAGACCACTTTGCTTACTTCCAAAGAAATCCCCAGGACCTCGTAACTCTAAATCTTTTTCTGACAATACAAATCCATCATTTGTTTCAGTCATAATGCGCATTCTTTCTTTTCCCGTTTCTGATTTGGGGTCCGCAATTAATAAACAATATGATTGTTCACTACCACGCCCAACACGTCCCCTCAGCTGATGGAGCTGTGATAAACCGAAACGTTCCGCATCATAAATAACCATAACAGTCGCATTTGGTACATTCACACCTACTTCAACAACTGTTGTCGACACAAGAATTTGCACTTTATTTTCACTAAACTGTCCCATTATTTCTTCTTTTTCTTGGGATGATAGTCTCCCATGCATTAATCCAACTTGGCATTTCCCTTGATAATGATGAGTCAGCATACTATGTAAGTCGATAGCATTTTGTACATCAAGCTTCTCAGACTCTTCAATAAGAGGGCAAATAACATATGCCTGTCTTCCTTTTTTTATCTCTTTCTCCACAAAGCCAAGAACACGATCTAACATATCATGTTTTGCCCAGTACGTTTCGATTACCTTTCTACCAGCTGGCATTTCATCGATAATAGAAACGTCCATCTCTCCAAATGCAGTGATAGCTAACGTACGCGGGATTGGGGTCGCCGTCATAAACAACACATCTGGACTTTCACCTTTCTCACGTAAAACCCGGCGCTGCGCCACACCAAATCGATGCTGTTCATCGGTAATAACGAGACCTAACCTATGAAATATAACTTCGTCTTGAATTAAAGCGTGCGTCCCAACAAGGATGTCTACTTCTCCTTGTTCTAATCTCGACAAAATTTCTCGACGTCTCGCACCTTTAACAGAACTTGTTAGCAATTCAACCTTCATACCGAAATGTGAAAACGTCTCCGCGAGCGACTGATAATGTTGTTCGGCTAAAATTTCTGTAGGAACCATCAAAGCACCTTGATAATGGGCCAATTTCGCCGCATAAAGAGCAATCGCAGCAACAACTGTTTTCCCAGAACCTACATCCCCTTGCAATAATCGATTCATTCGGTACGGAGATGTCATATCTTTCATTATTTCATCTACAACCCGGCGTTGTGCACCAGTTAACGGAAACGGAAGTGCATCAGTAAACTCTTGCAATTCTACTAATGAAATTTCTTTTTTCGTCCCTTTCGAGTTTTCCCTTTCCATTTTCCGTAATGTTTGCATTTTCAACTGAAACAAGAAAAACTCCTCATATACAAAACGGCGACGCGCTTGCTTTAAGTCTTCCTGTCCCACTGGAAAATGTAACCCTCTGAGCGCTTCATAGCGTGATAATAATTTATATCGACTTAACAAACCATCTGGTAACACTTCGACTATAGAATCTCCATACTCCTTAAATGCTTGTGCAACAAAACGGCGCATCTGTTTTACTGTCAGTTTTCCTTTCACTGAATATACAGGTTCTACTTCTTGTTGTCGTACAACCGGTCCAAAATTCAGTTCTGATACAGCAATTGTTTGGCGATGCTGATCCCATTTACCAGTAATCGTTACCGTTTCATCTAAATTTAACTTTTGTTTATAGTATGGTCTATTAAAACATACAGCTGTAATTAAATAACGACCGACGAGAACACGAACTGTAAGACGTGACTTCTTCTTCCCATAATATTGCAGTAAAGGAGCACTATGAACTTTCCCCTCAACTGTTACACGCTCGTCATGCTTTACTTCAGCAAGATCTTTCATCGCATAGTCTTCATAGCGGTACGGAAAATGTTCTAATAGATGAGAAACTGTATAAATTCCCATCTCGTGTAACAATTCAGATGTTTCTCCTCCGATTCCCTTTACATCCGTAACAGGAACTTGTACAACTTCATTCAAGATTCTCACGCTCCGTCACATTATTTTCTTTGATTCATTCTATTGATTATCCATTAATATCATTGACATCTGTAATCGCTCTCTTTCACCTTATATATTCTATCATAGGCATTCTAAGAGAAACTACTCTAATCCCTCTGTATAAAACAAAGTTGTACAATACGTAAGAAAAGAGCCTCACTATTAGCAGCAAGGCTCTTTTCTATCATCAATATGCTAGCCTTTTGAATAAAAACTAGTAATAAATTTCATATCACTATTTCTTATCCATTAGCAAGTAAGTAACCCATTTATTTTCAAATCGAATCTTTTCTTATTCTACAGAGAAGATGAAAGAATACACCGGTTGGTTCCCTGCATGTACTTCTACTTCTGCATCTTCAAAGTTCTCTTCTACAAACGCAACTAATTCAGCCACTTCTTCATCTGTTGCATCTTCACCTTGTAGGATCGTTACGATTTCAGAATCCTCATCAATTAGCGCTTCTAGTAATTGCTTTGCAGCTCCTACTTTTTCAGCATTTGTAGATACAATTTTCCCATCTGCAAGACACATGAAATCATCTTTTTGAATCGCTACACCGTCAATTTCCGTATCACGAACAGCATACGTAATCTGACCTGTTTTCACATGAGCTAAAGCTTCTTTCATGTTTTCTTCATTCTCTTCTAGCGTTCCAACTGGATTAAATGCTAACATTGCAGCCATACCTTGAGGAACTGTTTTTGAACGAATAACAATAACTTCTTGTTCTACAACTGACGCTGCTTGTTCTGCTGCCATCACGATATTCCCGTTATTTGGTAAGATGATGATTTTTTCAGCATTCGCCTCTTCAATCGCCTTCACAATATCCTCCGTACTCGGATTCATCGTTTGGCCACCTTCGATAACTTTCGTTGCGCCAATGCTCTCAAATAAAGTTTTAATACCCGATCCCATAGCTACAGTTACAATACCATACGGTTGTTTCTCTATTGGCTGATTCGTTTGTTCAGGCACCATGGTAGGTTCATCTAATAAAGCAGTATGCTGTTCACGCATATTTTCTACTTTGATCTTAATTAGACTACCATAACGTTGTCCATAGTTCATAGGTTCTCCAGGATGTTCCGCATGAATATGAACCTTTACAACCTCATCATCCGATACAACAAGTAGTGAATCTCCGTACACACTAATATCTTCACGGAATTTTTGTTCAGAGAAATTATGTTCCTTCATTTTTTCAGGCTCTAATTTCACCATGAATTCCGTACAATATCCATACTTAATATCTTCTGTACTCAATTGGCTTTGTACACTACGGTGATGTTCTGCGCGTACCATGTCATTCATAGATGGTTGGGCAGGCATATTAGAAGAAATCGTTTCTCCTTTTAAGTCAGCTAAAAATCCTTCATACACAACAACAAGACCTTTACCACCGCTATCTACAACGCCAACTTGTTTTAATACAGGTAATAAATCTGGCGTACGATTTAACGATGCGTTTGCTTCTTTTACAACGTCTTCCATAAACAAAACAAAGTCGCGCTGTTTTTTCGCAACTGTCACTGCATATTTACCCGTTTCTCTTGCAACCGTTAAAATCGTTCCTTCAATTGGTTTCATAACCGCTTTGTAAGCTGCCTCTACTCCAGCTTCTAAAGCTGCAGCAAAATCAACTGTCGTTAATTCTTCTTTTTGTTCAATGGATTTAGAGAAACCACGGAATAACTGAGATAAAATAACCCCAGAGTTACCACGAGCCCCCATTAATAATCCTTTGGCTAAACTTACGCCGACTTTACCAGCATGCTGTGAAAGATTTGCTTTCACTTCACGTGCGCCTGAAGTCATTGATAAGTTCATGTTTGTACCGGTATCGCCATCTGGAACTGGAAATACGTTTAATGCATCAACAAGCTGAACATTATTTGTTAAATTATTGGCTCCTTGAATGATCATTTGTGATAAACGTTTTCCATCAATTTTTTGAATTGACACAGATTTTCCTCCTTAATGCACATTACAAGTTTATTACTTTAACTCCTTGTACGTAGATGTTTACAGAATCTACTGCTAGTCCTACAGTTTGATCTAATGTATATTTCACTTTAGTCTGCACGTTATGTGCTACTTCTGAAATTTTCGTACCATAGCTCACAATAATATACATATCAATATGTACTTCATCTTCATCTTTACGAACAATAACGCCTCTAGTGAAGTTTTCTTTTCGTAAAATGTCTGTTAATCCATCTTTTAACTGATTTTTTGATGCCATACCTACGATACCGTAGCAATCTACTGCGGCACCTCCAGCAATTGTTGCAATTACATCTGTACTAATATCAATTTGACCGTACTTCGTTTTAATTTCAATTGACATCTCGTTTCCCCCTTCATAAATGGTGAAAGTGAGCTAGACTACTTTAGTTACTATCATATAATCTTTTTAAAGAAAATTCCATCGTTCTTTCTTTTTCACTCTCATATTTTATGTTTTAAATTACATTTTTTTATGATGAGCAAAATAGTCCATTGTTATTATACAACATGTATCACTATAATATGTCAAGCAATTTTTCTTGATTTCACCTTTTCTTCATTGACATATAGTGTCAAGTATTTTTTCTTGATTTCTTTTTCCTACGGTGTTGCATTCTCTTTTTAGTTGTGTTAAATTATAGTAGTGTTTTTAGCATCGCATAAAAGGCTAACATTGAAAAATTACGTATGTTACGGTAGTTAAGGGAGGGAAATATAAATGGCTCGTGTTTGTGCTATCACTGGAAGAAAAGCTCGTTCTGGTAACTCTCGTTCTCACGCAATGAACGCTACAAAACGTAAATGGGGCGCTAACCTTCAAAAAGTTCGCGTACGCATCGACGGAAAAGTTCAACGTGTTTACGTTTCTGCTAGAGCATTAAAATCTGGCAAAATCGAACGTGTTTAATAATAAAAAAAAGAGCCGCTAGGCTCTTTTTTTATTATACCAATGGAAAAAGCACCGGTAATAGGTGCTTTTTTTAGTCTTTTTTGAAGGTATTTAACATCGCACGAACAATTCCACCAAGAAATTTAGGTAACTTAATTGTATAAAATCTCATGGTTTCCCTCCTAATCCCCATTACTCCACTTGTTCACTATATGATGCAAGGAGCAAAATTGTTTCTTCAATCAGTGCTTCTTATCATCATTAATATGCCAGAAGTAAATGAAAAATTACCTTTTTCCTCAATGAGTTCATTACTAATACAAAGTGTCGATCCCCACTCTATTGTTTTATTAGTAAGAGGGTACTTAAAACCGTGAAGTGTAATACCTTCTACCCTTTCAGTAACTGGTACAAATGATACGTATGGAAAATGTTCGTTTCCTTCAATTATATACATACCAAACTTTTTCACCATTATTTCATTTTTATTGTCCACAATACACATTTCTATGTTTACTTCTAATCCCTTTAAAAGCATCTGAATATTTGCTAAACCATGATCAAGTCTTCCACCAGTAGCACCAAAAATACGAATTAACTTTGGTTTCTGTTCTAAAGCCCAGCTAATTGCAATTTCTAAATCTGTTTGATCTTTTTCTCGTGGGACAATATGTAATTCATTTGTTTGCTGCCTCATCCATGCTAATTCCTCATTAGTAACTGAATCATAATCCCCAAACGCAACAGCCGGAGTGATTCCTCTTTTCAACAAACGGTACACTCCTCTATCAACGGCCGCCCAAACTACTTCTTCATTTTCATACCGAGAAAAATCTGCGCAGTATTCTGCAGGTCCTCCCGCTAAAATATGAATAATCATTTTTCTTTCCCCTTCTATTGTAAAAAGGCAATCTGCCATTCGGTAGATTGCCTTTCTCCTTATTTGCCACTCTAACATGTATAAATAGTGAAGTCTTAATGAACTAGAAGCTCCACTAGGATAAAGGTTCATTCTTTATCCGCGAATTACACGAATTGCTTCACCGCGGTCTTTTTGATTGTATACTGCTGATCCAGCTACAAGAACATTCGCTCCTGCTTCAATACAAAGTCTTGCCGTTTCAACGTTGACACCACCATCAACTTCAATTTCCACTTGTAGATTTCGCTCTTTAACCATTTCTGCAACTTGTTTGATTTTCGGTAATACAGAATGAATAAATTTCTGTCCGCCAAATCCAGGATTTACTGTCATAAGTAATACCATGTCTATATCTTCTAATACATGCTCAATTGTTGAAACTGGAGTATGTGGATTTAATACAACTCCCGCTTTAATGTCATGAGATTTAATTAACTGAATTGTACGATGTAGATGTGGACAAGCTTCTACATGGACAGTAATAATATCAGCTCCCGCTTTTGCGAAAGTTGGGATATAGTTATCAGGATTTTCAATCATTAAATGTACATCTAACGGTAATGATGTAATCGGACGGATTGCTTCTACAATTAATGGTCCAATCGTAATATTTGGTACGAAATGTCCATCCATTACATCGACGTGAATGTAGTCAGCTCCACCTTTTTCTACATCTTTAATCTCTTCCCCTAATCTTGAAAAATCTGCTGATAAAATCGATGGTGCAATTTTAATCATGACTAATACCTCGGCTTTCTCTCTCTAATTTCTTCTACGAATTGTTTGTAATTCTTATAACGATATTCGGTAATCTTTCCTTCTTCAACCGCAGCTTTCACCGCGCATTTCGGTTCAGCAAGGTGTGTACACCCTCTAAATTTACAGTATTGGCTCGCTTCTTTCAATTCTGGAAAACAATATGTAAGATCTTCTACCTCTATATCTATGAAATCAAGCGAACTAAAACCAGGTGTATCCGCAACAAGTCCGCTTCCAACTGTAATTAATTCCACGTGTCTTGTCGTATGCTTTCCACGTCCTAAATGTGAAGAAATATCATTAGTTTTCAATTCTAAATCTGGACGTAATACGTTTAGCATTGAAGATTTCCCAACACCAGATTGGCCTGCAACGACGGAAATACAACCTTCTAAGAATGGTTTCAGAATATCAATACTTTCCGATGTATTTATAGAAGTAAACAACACATCATAACCCATTTCACGATAATCATTTGCATAAGATTCAACAGTTTCTCTCATTTTTTCATCTACTAAATCCATCTTACTAATACAAATAATCGGTTTAATGTTATGATATTCAATCAATACTAAAAATCGATCTAACAGTCCTGGATTAAAATCTGGTTCTACTGCAGAGAAAACAAGAATAGCTTGATCAACATTAGCAATAGGAGGTCTAACAAGTTCATTTTTTCGATCAAATACTTCTAACACATAACCTTCATTCGGATTATCCGCTTGAAAAACAACTTGGTCTCCTACAAGTGGTGTAATTTTATTCTTTCTAAATACACCACGCCCTCGACATTGTGTAATCCCTTCCTCATTCTGCACATAATAAAACCCACTTAGAGCTTTTACAATTTTTCCTTCTGGCATATAATTCTCCTTTATTTTGTATAAAATGACACTGCAATTAAATATGAATAGACTAGAGTTCTTTAAACAATTATTTCAAAGCCCACCAAATATATATCCAGGTTCATATATTTAATCTACCATCAAATTTGAAATATTATTTACAACAGTATCACTTTTACAGCTTTTTGAATCATATATTTTTGCCTGTTATACAGTCCACGATGTAGACAGCATAACAGGCAAGAGTAATGAATTCCATCTTCTATATAAGGACGATGGAATTCACTATTATTGAGCTGGATATGGTACTTCCTTGTCCATAATCGTTACTCCATCTCGGACAATCTTATAGTGTCCCTTTGCACCTTCTTGAATTACAAATTCTAAAGAAATAATCGCTGACTCAGTAATTGTTCTCGTTTCAACTGGTTTATCCATTTTTTGCTGCATATCTTCTTTATAAATTTCTATTGTTTGCGGCTTTTTATCACCTGTTGCAGAAGCTTCATATGGGATAGAAATGTTATCCACTTTTACCGTTTTCGTCACTTTAGGCTTCGGACCATCGGAGATAACAATCGATACTTTATCTCCTTCTTTTAAAGGTGTCCCAGGCTTTGGTAACTGTGAAATAACAAGGCCTTTATCAACCGTATCTGAATACTCTCTTTTTATATCAGAGACGAGCTTTCTTTCATTTAAATAACCTTTTACACTATTTTCAGTCCACCCTGAAAAATCACCTGGTCTTATTTGATAAGGTCCTTTACTTACCCAAACTTTCAGTTCTTGTTCAGCTTCTATAACCATTTGATCAGGTGTTGGTATTTGCTCTACAATTTCACCTTTCGGCTTATCATTTTCAATATAATTTATTGTAACTTGTTTATATTTTTCTTCTAACTCAGCTCTTATACTATCGAAATCTTTTCCTGTCAAATCACGCATCTTACTTTTCTTTTTCCCACCTGATTGATAGATAGTAATTTTAGAGTTTTCTTTCACTACTCTTCCTGCTATAGGATCTGTTTTTATCACTTTTCCAGCTTCAACATCATCTGTATATACAAGATTAGGTTCAGTAACTTCAAACCCTTTTTCAACTAATGTATTTACAGCTGTCGTATATTTCATACCAGCCACATCAGGAACCTTCACATCTTTCGGAATAAAGAAGCCTGGAATAACAGTAAGTGCTAAGGTTATCCCTATTGCTAAAAGTAAAAATGTTGTAATTAAAACTTTCAGCCATTTATTACTTCGTTTTTTCTTCTTACCTGATTTGGTCTCTTCTTTTCTTACTTGTTCATCCACTTTACTTCCTTTTAATACAATCGTTTCATCACTTACATTTTGAAATAGTTGTTCTTGTTGAATAATTGGAATCGCTTTCGTTGCTTCCATATCTTCTGGTATGTAAAATGGTTGTTCATTTATTCGTTCTGGGTATAGTGCTGTTTCAATATCTCGTTTCATCGCGTTAGCAGATTGATATCGATGGAATGGATCTTTCGCAGTCGCCTTTAATATAATATTTTCAACACTTTGTGGAATATTTTCATTCCATCTTTTTGGAGATGGCATTTCATTTTGTAAATGTTTTAACGCAATTGCAACAGCAGATTCACCAGAAAACGGTTGTCTTCCTGTTAACAATTCAAACATAACAATCCCAAGTGAATAAATATCTGATTGTTTATTCGCTATACCGCCGCGCGCTTGTTCTGGTGATAAATAATGCACCGAACCAAGCACCGAATTTGTATGTGTAATCGTTGCTGCACTTGTAGCTGTCGCAATTCCAAAGTCTGTTACTTTTATCACTCCGTCATCTCGAATCAAAATATTGTGCGGTTTAATATCACGATGTACAATCTCAAAATGATGGGCGTGTGCCATAGCGGACGTTAACTGCTCCATTATATCAAGAGCTTCTCCTATCGGTAACATCCCTCGATCAATTATGTATTGCTTCAATGTTCGTCCAGGTACATATTCCATTACAAGATAATATATACCATCCTCTTCCCCAACATCATACATATTCACAATATTTGGATGCGACAACGTTGTAACAGATTGCGCTTCTCGATGGAAACGTTTAATAAACTCTTCATTATTTGAATAGTCGAGTCTTAATATTTTTACCGCTACATCTCGGCCAAGTATATCATCATGAGCTAAATATACATTGGCCATTCCTCCACCGCCAATCATTTTCAGCAGCTTATAACGGTCATTTAAGCGTTTTCCAATCAGCACGTTGCACTTCACCTACTTTCGTTTGTCGAATCCGCATAATCAATAATAACGAGGGTGATATTATCTTCTCCACCACGATCATTTGCTAATTGAATGAGATGCTCTCCCTTCGCCTCGAGCTGTTCATTCAATTGTAAAATTTGTTGCATATCAGCCATAGGGACTTTGTTAGACAATCCATCAGAGCAAAGAAGCAATTGATCGTCTTCTTCGAGCACCAATGTTTTAACATCTAGTCCGACTTTTTCTTCTGTTCCTAACGCTCTTAACAGAACATTCTTTTTCGGGTGATATTCTGCATCTTCTTTTGAAATTTCACCGTGCCTAACAAGTTCATTTACAAGTGAGTGATCTTCCGTTACAAGCGATATTTCTCCCTCTGATACCATATAACAACGACTATCTCCTATATGACCTATTGTTACAAAACTAGGTGTGCAAATCGCCACGATAACCGTTGTTCCCATGCCATTACATTCTACATGCTGCTGGGAGTAAGCATATATGCGCTCATTAATAATTCCAACGTTAGTATGTAACCACTTTTCTACCTTTTTAGGTTCATTCATATTATGCGTTTGCTTCCAATAATCATGGAATAATTGAATAGCCATCGAGCTAGCTACATCGCCAGCTCGATGACCTCCCATTCCATCTGCTACTACCGCTAAAATATTTCCATCTAAATTGCGAAAAACTCCTGCACTATCTTCATTATGTTGACGAACTTTCCCTTTATCCGATAGAAACACGGCTTTCATCTCGTCACCTCGTCTCTTCTTTGCGCTCCTTTGCACGCAACTGACCGCAGGCTGCATCAATATCATGACCTTGTTCACGGCGAATTGTTACATTCACTCCACGATCTTTTAGCGTCTTTTCAAATAAGAAAATTTGCTCTCGTGGCGTACGTACATAATCACGTTCTGGCACGTAGTTTACCGGAATTAAGTTTACATGACATTTTACACCTTTTAAGAGCGCAGCAAGTTCTTCAGCGTGCTCAACTTGGTCATTTTCTCCTCCAAATAAGCCATATTCAAATGTAATACGACGCCCTGTTCTATTTACATAGTATTTAACAGCTTCCATTAAATCAGGTAGCTTATAAGCACGGTTAATCGGCATTAATTTTGAACGTATCTCTGTATTTGCAGCATGCAATGAAATCGCAAAATTGATTTGCATATCTTCTTCAGCGAACTTATAAATTTTTGGAACAATTCCACTTGTTGAAACTGTCATATGTCTTGCACCAATATGAATTCCTTTTTCATGATTTACAATGCGTAAGAATGACATTAAGTTATCATAATTATCAAATGGTTCTCCAATTCCCATAACAACAAGAGAACTTACACGTTCTTCTGTTTCATCAAGCGCACGCTGAACTTCTACTACTTGCGCTACAATTTCTCCAGCCTCTAAGTTTCGTTTTAACCCACCAAGTGTAGATGCACAGAACGTACAGCCAATGCGGCAACCCACCTGTGTTGTTACACAAATAGAATTTCCATACTCATGTCGCATTAGTACAGTTTCAATAGAGTACCCATCGTATAACTGGAATAGGAATTTAATCGTTCCATCCGAAGACGTTTGTTTTACTAAAGTGCTTAAAGTAGTAATATCAAAGGAATTCGACAATTTATCGCGCAATCCTTTAGCAAGGTTTGACATATCCTCATAATTTTTTACACGTTTTTTATATAGCCAATCAAAAATTTGTCCTGCACGGAACTTAGGTTCTCCTTGTTCCTTTAACCAATCTTGCATTTCATGAAGTTGTAAAGAATAAATTGATGGTTTCTTTGTCTCTAGATTTTTCTTTTGTTTTTTTACAGTCGTTTCCATGATGCTACACCTTCTTTCTTAAACAAGCAATATAAAAGCCATCTGTTGCAAAATAATGCGATAAAATTCGTACTTGACCTTCATCAATATACGGATTTAACTTTTCTGGCATACGATTTTTTATCGTAGTATCCCATTCAAATTCAGGATGCTCTTGTAAAAATTGCTTTATTACTTGTTCATTTTCTATTTTTTCAATTGTGCACGTACTATAAACAAGGCGACCACCTTGTTTTAACAATGGTGCTATTTTTTCTAGTATCTCAAGTTGAATCGTTGATAATCTTTCACTATCGCCCTTATCTTTACCTAACTTAATATCAGGTTTACGTCTAATAACACCAAATCCAGAACATGGTGCATCTACTAATATTTTGTCAAAAGATTCATTTGCAAAATGCTCTTGAACTTTTCTAGCATCTAAAGCCATCGTTTCTACATTTTCTAAACCAAGTCTCTTCGCCTGTTGTTCAATTAAACGTACTTTATGTGCGTGTAAATCAAGCGACATTACCTTACCAGTTCCGTCCAAACGCTCTGCAATATGAGTTGTTTTCCCGCCAGGAGCAGCACAACTATCTAGAACTGCATCTCCTTTATTCGGTTCTAAAGCACGTGCTACAAGCATTGAGCTTTCATCTTGAATAGAAAGGAAACCTTTTTTGAACGCTTCTGTATGTGCGACATTTCCTCTTTCAATTTGAATTGCATCCTCTGACAATTCGCCACGTTTTGCTTCTATACCCTCATCAGCTAATAACGCAATCGCTTCTTCTACCGTTACTTTATCAACATTTACACGTGCTGTTGGTACAGGTGGCAACATATTTACTTCACACATTTTCTCTGCTGTCTCTAAACCATATTCGGATGCCCATTCTTGTACAAGCCACATTGGATGACTCGTTGCAATTGCAAGACGTTCTACTGGATTTTCGATTTCTTCTAACGAAGGTACACCTTCTCGCTGAATTGAACGCAATACTCCGTTCACCATACCTGAAATCCCTTTATGCCCACGACGCTTTGCAATCTCAACAGCTTCATGAATAGCCGCTCTTTCGGGAACTCGGTCTAAATATAACATTTGATATAAAGATAGGCGAAGCAACACTCTTACCCACGCTTCAACCTTTTTTCTTAAAAATGGTTGTAAATAATAATCTAGTGTGTCACGACGTTGAATTGTTCCATATACCATTTCAGTTAATAAACCAATATCTTTTTTGTCAATTGTATTTTTTTCAATCAGATTATTTAAAAGTAAGTTGCTATATGCACCACTTTTTTCTACTTGAATTAAGCCATCCAGAGCTAACTCACGAACATTTTGTCTCATGCATTTTCTCCTAACTTCGTACCAATTTCAGGTTTTGTTCCACGTAAAAATTGTGAACAACTCATACGCTTTTTACCAGACGGTTGCAATTCAGTGATTTTAACACCTGTCTCATTCCCTGTTGCAACAACAAATCCATCTTCTTCAAGAGCTACTATTGTACCTGGTTCAGCTTTCTCTGTAATAGAGATCTTCTCTCCCCACCATACTTTAATAACTTGTCCTGCCAAAGTCGTATAAGCAACTGGCCATGGATTCAATCCGCGAATGTGATTGTATACTTCTTCACCTGTTTTTGTCCAATCAATTATCTCTTGCTCACGTTTAATATTATATGCAAACGTCACTTCAGCTTCACTTTGTTTAATTGGTTCTAGTTTACCCTGAATTAGTAAAGGAACCGTTTTAGATAAAAGGTGTGCTCCTGCTTCGCTTAACTTATCAAATAATGAACCTGTTGTTTCACGCTCTTCAATTTCTACTTCTACCTGTGTTAATATATCGCCAGCATCTAATTTTTCTACCATATACATAATTGTAATACCTGTTTTCTCTTTACCTTCCATGATCGCATAATGAATTGGTGCACCACCGCGAAGTTCTGGAAGTAATGACGCGTGGACATTAATACATCTATACTTTGGCGCTTCTAAAATTTCATTCGGTACGATTTGTCCAAATGCCGCTGTTACAATTAAGTCTGGCTCTAGTGCTAATACTTTTTCATATTCGTCTTTTTCACGAATTTTTAACGGCTGTAATACTGGAATACCATGTTTCTCCGCTTCTACTTTAACAGGAGTAGGTGTTAAAACTTTTTTTCTACCAACTGGACGATCAGGTTGCGTTACAACACCAACTACGTCATATCCGTCCTCGATAAGACGACGAAGCACCGGCACAGAAAAGTCCGGTGTCCCCATAAATACTACTTTCATCATTCAAAAACCGCTCCTTTTAAACCTATTCTAATTCGCCTGCTTCATAATATCTTTTCACTTTAGATGTAAATAAAACACCGTGTAAATGATCGATTTCATGCTGAATTGCACGAGCTAAGAAGTCATCCGCTTCTAATAAAAATATTTTACCGCGACGATTTTGCGCACGTACTTTAATGTAATCTGCACGCTCCACTTCGCCATAAAGTCCCGGAAAGCTTAAGCAGCCTTCGGGACCTACTTGTTCACCACGTTTTTCTAAAATAACAGGATTAATTAATTCAATTTTCCCCGTATCATCACCTATATCAACAACAGCAACTTGTAAGCTTACACCTACTTGTGGCGCAGCTAGACCAACGCCGTCTGCAATTAACATTGTTTCATGCATATCTTTTAACAATTTCACTAACTTTTTATCAAAGTTAATTACTCTTTCGCATGGTGTTTCTAACACTTCATTTGGATGCTTTACAATTTCTAAAACTGCCATATTTCCCTCCGCTACATTAACATTGTTGGATTAAAATCAATTGAGATTTGTAGCTCTTTTTGCATTTCTGCTTGATAATGTTCATTTACCATTTTGAGCACGTTCTTTAAGTTTGGTTCCCGTTTGTATTTTATCATGCATTGGTAACGATATCTATCTTTTATCCTTGGAATTGCTGAAGCAACCGGCCCTAACACCATTGTTTGCCTTGAACAATGCGTTCGTAAATGACCGACAATTTTTTCCGTCACTTGGACTGCCTTTAATAATTCCGGATGAGAGACAGTTACAAGTACAACGTAGTAATATGGCGGATATTGTCTCATTTGCCTCATTTGCATTTCTTGCTCATAAAATACATCATATTGTTGATTCTTTGCTAATTCTACACTGTAATGTTCCGGCGTATACGTTTGAATTACAACTTCCCCTGGTAATTCATGTCTTCCTGCACGTCCACTCACTTGTGTCAATAGCTGATATGTCTTTTCACTCGCCCGAAAATCAGGTAGATGAAGCATCGTATCCGCCGTTAAAACCCCAACAAGCGTCACCTTCGGAAAATCAAGCCCTTTTGCAATCATTTGTGTTCCAAGTAATATATCTGCTTTCTCTTCACCAAACGCCTTTAATAATTTTTCATGCATTCCTTTACGGCTTGTTGTATCCACATCCATTCGAATGACCCGCGCCTGTGGAAATAGTTTTGTGATTTCTTCTTCAACCTTTTGCGTCCCTGTACCAAAGAAACGAATATACGTACTATTACAAGCAGGACACTCCGTTGGCATATTTTCCTCATGACTACAATAATGACATTTTAAACGATGGTTCATTTTGTGATATGTCAACGAAATATCACAATGCGGACATTGTACGACATACCCACAATCACGGCACATCACAAACGTAGAATGACCCCTTCTATTTAAAAAGAGAACCATTTGCTCTTTCTTTTCTAATCGATCTGCTATTTTTTCATGCAGTGCCTTTGAAAACATTGAACGATTTCCATCACGAAGCTCTTCACGCATATCAACAATTTCTACAGTCGGCAAAGCTTGTTTGTTCATACGTTTTTCCATTGTAAGCAACCCATAGACACCTTTTTTCGCTCTAGCAAACGATTCAAGCGTCGGCGTTGCACTTCCGAGAACGATTGGACACTTATGGTATTGTCCTCTCCACACTGCTACATCTCTTGCATGATACTTTGGGTTATCCTCTTGCTTA
Source organism: Bacillus sp. NPDC060175 (assembly GCF_042728695.1). Classification (NCBI taxonomy): domain Bacteria; kingdom Bacillati; phylum Bacillota; class Bacilli; order Caryophanales; family Bacillaceae; genus Bacillus; species Bacillus sp. NPDC060175. Next base: position 10,610 of record NZ_JBHWYR010000015.1, on the reverse strand, counting down.
TAACTTGATTCATGCTCTTCATCAATAATAATGATTCCTAAATTTTCAAATGGAGCAAAAATAGCTGAACGCGCACCAACTACAACTTTCACTTCTTTTCTTAATATTTTTCGCCATTCATCATATTTCTCGCCAACAGAAAGCGCACTGTGAAGAACTGCAACTTGCGAACCGAACCTACCTTTAAAGCGATCTACCATCTGGGGCGTTAGCGCAATTTCAGGAACAAGCACAATTGCTTCTTTTCCTTTCTCGAGCACCGCTGCTATAGATTGTAGATACACTTCAGTCTTACCACTTCCTGTAACACCATATAGTAAAAATGGATTGTAAGTTTCATTTGTAATTGATGACAAAATCGGTGTAATTACTTGTTTTTGTTCCTCAGTAAGCGGAAATGGTTTTGTTTGTTCAAAATCATCATCGTCATACGGATTCCGGTATACTTCTACATACTTTTCTGAGATTAGACCCTTTTTAACAAGTGCTTTTATTGGAGCATCTGTTATTTGTAATTCTTCTGTTAAATTTTTTAACGATACACTTTTGTAGTTTTCTACAAAATAATAGAGTACGTCTTGTTGTTTTTTACTTTTCAGTTCGAATGCTGCTAATTCCAATTTATTTGCCGGCAACTCCGGTTGAACTACTCTTTGTTTCTTCTTCTGCACTTTATCCTTTACTTGATAAACCACTTCAGTCGTACCATTTTTAATTTCTTGTTGAATAGTGCGATATAGGTGCGGCTGCGCTTCGATAGCTTCCCAATCTATCGTTTCCTTCCCTTGAAATAAAGAAAGAATTTCTGGCGCTACTTCTTCTTGGTTACGAAGTTGCAGACGCTTTTTATATGTTGCTTTTATCGCCGTCGGAAGCATTACCTGAAAAGCTGAAATCATATAACATAACGTTTCACTTGTAAGCCAATACCCAAGCTTTAATAATTCATCATTTAAAACCGGAGTGACATCTAATATTTCATACAACGCTTTTAACTTTTTACTTTCTAGGTCAACCGAATCCTTTATGCCAATAATAAAACCTTGCAATTTCCTCGGACCGAATGGGACTACTACACGCATTCCTGTTTGCACGATATCTTCCCATTTTTCAGGAATAATATAATCAAACGGTCGATCTGTTTGACGTGCAGGTACATCAACAATTACACTTGCAAACTTCATACACGATCATCTTCTAACATCATTTCTATTTGCTTTAATATTTCACGAGCTACTTCTTTCTTCGTTAAAAGTGGCAGCTCAATAATTTCTCCATTTTTTCTATACATTGTCACAATATTTGTATCCGTACCAAACCCAGCCCCTTGAGCTTTCACGTCATTCGCAACAATCATATTTGCATTTTTCTCACGTAATTTTCTCGTTGCATATTCCTCTATGTTTGTCGTTTCAGCTGCAAAACCGATAAGTAACTGTCGGTCCTTCTTCTCACCTAACGTTTTTAAAATATCCACTGTTCTTTCTAATTCAATTACAGCATCGCCATTTTTCTTTTTCATTTTATTATCATGAACATATTTGGGACGGTAATCTGCAACTGCTGCTGTTTTGATGACAACATCCACATTCTGATAATGTTGAAGGACCGCTTCTAACATATCTTGTGCAGATTCTACTTGTATTGTTGTTACATGTAATGGTGACTCTAATGCTGTCGGTCCTGACACAAGTATGACATCAGCACCTAAGCTTGCTGCAACTTCTGCGATTGCATACCCCATCTTTCCAGAAGAAAAATTCGTCATAAAACGAACCGGATCAATCTTTTCACGTGTCGGTCCAGCTGTTATTAATATTCGCTTTCCTTGCAATGGTTTTTGTTCTGAGAAAGCCTCTTCTAATCGTCCAATAATCACTTCAGGTTCTTCCAGTCTTCCTTTTGCTACATAACCACATGCTAAAAAACCTTCCCCAGGCTCAATAAATGTATATCCTAATGTTTTTAACGTCATCATGTTTTTTTGAACAATTTTATTTTCGTACATATGCACATTCATAGCCGGTGCAATCCACACTGGAGCTGTAGTAGCTAACAAAGTAGTTGTGATCATATCATCAGCAATACCGCCAGCTAACTTTCCAATGCAATTAGCTGTAGCCGGTGCAACAAGTACAATATCTGCCCAATCCGCTAAATCAATATGAGCGATAACAGCCGAGTCTTTCTCATCAAACGTATCTGTATATACATCATGACGGGAAAGTGCTTGAAATGTAAGAGGCGTAACAAATTTCATTGCCGACCCACTCATCATTACTTTTACAATTGCCCCCGCTTGTGTCAATTTACTCGTTAACGCCGCTGCTTTAAAAACCGCAATGCCTCCTGTTACACATAGAAGTATTTTTTTCCCTTTTAGCATATGACTCGTCCTCTTTCTTTTTCAAACTTATTCTGCTGAAATGGAATTTTTTCAGCTCGTCAGTGCTAGCATTTCGTTTCATCTTTATCCAAGTTCTTTTCAGCTCTGTCGTAAAAAAATAACAACCTACTTGTAAATAGGTTGTTACCGTTACATAGAAAATTATAAAGTCTATGTTTTAATTTGTCGAAAAGAATGTCTTAATCAATTATTTTGTCATCACTTGGTACATATTTTAATACTTCTAAATCGATTTCTTCTAATGATTTACCTACACATTTATGAGAAACAGGATTTTCAATAACACAATTGTCAGCAATTTGCATTTCACGTGCACGCTTTGCAGCTACTGTTACAAGTGTATATTTAGAATCGATTTTTGTTAATAATGAGTCAATTGATGGATTTAACATAATTATAGACCCTCCGTCATTTCTTTATAGTATTTTGCCACTCTTTCGCGGCGGCAATGTTCACCAACCACAATTGCTTTAATTCGGTCGCAAGCTAATTCAACTTGATCGTTTTCTACAACATAGTCATAAGCGTCCATCATTTCGATTTCTTCTTTCGCTACAGTTAAACGATTTTCAATAACATCTTCAGTTTCTGTACCACGGCCGACAATTCGGTTCTTTAGTTCAGATAAACTTGGAGGTGCTAAGAAAATAAATACACCTTCAGGGAAGGCTTTCTTAACTTGAATTGCTCCTTGCACTTCAATTTCTAAGAACACATCTTTTCCTTCTTGTAACGTTTTTTCAACATAATCAATCGGTGTTCCGTAATAATTACCAACGAACTCAGCCCATTCAAGTAACTTTTCATTACGAATCATTTCTTCAAATTCTTCTCTCTCTTTAAAGAAATAATCCACACCATCTACTTCACCTTCACGCGGTTTACGTGTCGTTACTGAAATAGAGTACTGAAAACGTGTGTCTTCATGGCTAAACAGCTCTTTTCGAACCGTTCCTTTCCCGACACCAGAAGGTCCCGAAAGAACGATGAGCAATCCTCTTCTACTTCTCATAAATATGTAAAACCTACCCTTCCTCACTTAAATCTTCTTTATTATTCAAACGATGTGCAATCGTCTCTGGCTGAATTGGACTTAATACTACATGCCCATCATCCATAACAATAACCGCCCTTGTTTTTCTCCCATACGTAGCATCAAGCAAAGCATTATGTTCACGCGCTTCCTGTACTGTTCGTTTAATAGGAGCTGACTCCGGACTTACAATAGCAATAATTCGATGAGCAGATACAATATTTCCGTATCCAATATTTAAAAACCGCATGGCCATAGTTTGCGCCTCCTAGTAAGTCTATCCGATTTCTCCACCACGTATAACTTTATATATTTTTTGAAAGCTACTCAATATTTTGTACTTGTTCACGAATTTTTTCAAGGTTATTTTTCATTTCTACGACATATTTTGAAATTGTTAAGTCATTTGCCTTAGAACCTATCGTATTTACTTCCCTATGCATTTCTTGCACAATGAAGTCCATTTTCCTTCCAACAGGCTCTGTAATTTGCAGTGCTTCACGAAATTGATCTAAATGACTCTGTAATCGAACTAATTCTTCGTGAATATCTGAACGCTCTGCAAATATTGCTATTTCTGTCAACAATCGCTGTTCATCTAAATCTTGATTATGTAATTCTTTTAAGCGATTTTCTAATCGTTCACGATATTTTTGTGTGACAATTGGTGCATGTGGAATAATTGCATTTACACAATTATGAATCTCTTGCAAACGATATGCTATATCTTTATGTAATCGTTCTCCTTCGCCATCTCTCATCGTTTTCAACATATGAGCAGCTTGGCGAACAGCCTCATATAAACTGGTTTCAAATTGTTCATTTACATTTTCTATTTCTTCAATTGCCGTTACTTCTGGCATTCTCATTAGCTGCCCGAGTGTAATAGAATCTTGTAATTGAAATTTCCCTTTTATATTTTCCATAATGGATTGGTACTGCTTGAGAAGTTCCCAATTCACAGTTAATTTTCTTTCAACAAGCCCTTCACCTGTTATACTAATAGACACTTCAATACGTCCACGGCGAACTTGCTTTGCAATTATTTTGCGAATCTTATCTTCAAACACCATCATTTGCTTCGGAAGCCGAATACTCATTTCTAAAAAGCGATGGTTCACCGACTTCATTTCTACTGTTATTTGAAAAGTATCGTTTTCTACTTTCGACCTTCCAAATCCTGTCATACTACAAATCATCTTTATCACATCCAAGCCATGAAATAACTCAATGAAAAAGGTAATAGAGACAAGGCTCTACTACCTTCTGTAAATTATATCATATTTTCATATCATTGACTATTTCAAGTTTAATCCCTTCTTATATAACAGTGGCTTTTTCTTTTTCTCCTTTTTTCTTGTTAATAAGGATCCTACTAATAAGAAGGTCGGAATAGATGATAATCCCCCAATTAACAACCAATCTCGTGCTTGTATCGGCATTGTGCTAAAAATCGGCTGTAATGGTGGATAATATATAACTACAAGCATTAATAATAAAGAAATAATAACCGCCCCTACTAAATATATATTTCCAAACGGGTTGCGGTGAAATATAGAATGTTCACTACGACAATCAAATACATGAATAAGCTGAGCAAGTACTAATGTTGCGAAGGCTACCGTTTGTGCATACTTCAATTCATTTGGATGCTGGTTAAATGCAATAATAAACGCTACTAATGTCACTGCTCCGATTAAAAAACCACGACTTATGATTTTCCACGCAAGCCCTCTAGCGAACACCCCTTCTTTCGGATGGCGTGGTGTTCTCTTCATCACATCTCCTTCAGCCTTATCCAAACCTAATGCCATCGCTGGTAAACCGTCAGTAACTAAGTTCACCCATAAAATTTGAATTGGAACCATCGGCAATGGCAGTGCCAGTAACATCGCAAATAACATAACTAAAATTTCACCAACGTTAGATGCTAACAAATACCGAATAAACTTCCGAATATTTTCATATATGTTTCTACCTTCTTTAATCGCCGATTTAATCGTAGCAAAGTTATCATCTAACAACACAAGTGAAGAAGCTTCTTTTGCAACATCTGTCCCTGTAATTCCCATCGCAATCCCTATATCAGCTGTTTTAATAGCTGGAGCATCGTTCACTCCATCACCTGTCATAGCTACTATATGCCCCTTATTTTGCAGCGCCTTAACGATTTTCAATTTATGCTCAGGAGACACACGAGCGAATACATACGTATCTTCTACAATATCTTCTAATGCCTCTACATCCATATTCGCAAGTTCTACACCTTCAACAACGCGTCCACCCGCTGGTAAAACCCCTAACTGTTCCGCAATTGCCATTGCTGTCACTTTATGATCTCCCGTAATCATTACCGTTCTAATACCAGCTTCCTTACACTCTTTCACCGCTTGTGCCACTTCTGGTCTTGGCGGATCTATCATTCCTTGTATTCCAACAAGCATAAAATCCTGCTCGACTTCTCTTTCGTGTTCAATTGAATCTGTAGCTTTTAACGGTTTAAATGCCACCGCAATCGTTCGTAACGCCTGACTTCCTAAACTATGAATCGCTGCCTGCACTTCTTTTCGATACATTTCACTTAAAGGCTGCTGCTTATTTCCCCACAAAATTGTTTGACTCATTTGCAAAAGAACATCTGGTGCTCCTTTTGTAATAACAAATTTTTTACCTTCACGATCACGAACGATAACGCTCATCATTTTTCTAGTTGAATCAAAAGGAAATTCACGAATGACTTCAAACTTTCCTTTAAGAGCTTCACGTGATATTCCCGCCTTCATTGCAGCCGCAACGAGAGCTCCCTCTGTTGGATCTCCATCTAACACATACGTCTTTTTCTTTTGAATAACATTCGCATTATTACATAAACAGCCAAATGTAAGTAGTTGATACAATGATTTCGTCTTAGTAGGGTCAATTACTTCTTCACCTTTCATAAACGAACCTGCCGGCTCATAGCCTTGACCTGTTACTTTCCACAATTCTCCCCCTGACCACATATGCGTTACCATCATTTTATTTTGTGTCATTGTTCCTGTTTTATCTGAGCAAATAACAGAAGCACAGCCTAACGTTTCTACAGCTGGTAACTTTCGCACAATTGCCCTCTTTTTAATCATACGCTGTACACCAAGTGATAGCGCAACCGTAACGATAGCTGGTAATCCTTCTGGAATAGCTGCAACAGCAAGCGAAACCCCAGCCAAAAACATGTGATACACTTCATTCCCTTGATATACACCAGCTAATACAACAAGAGCCGTCAAAATAAGAGCAACAATAATCAAAATTTTCCCAAGCTGTTCTAATCTTCTTTGTAATGGCGTTTCCATTTGCACAGCATTTTGTAACATATTTGCAATTTGCCCCATAGCTGTATTCATTCCAGTCGCTACGACTACTCCTGTTCCAGAACCTCTCGTTATCATCGTCCCCATAAATGCCATGTTTTTTTGATCACCAATTGAAACATCTTGGCCTTGTAACGCCTCTACCTTCTTTTGTACAGGCAATGACTCTCCTGTAAGAGCCGATTCTTCAATATATAAACTTGAAGATTCCACAAGGCGAACATCCGCGCCAATACGGTCACCACTAGAAAACTTAATAATATCACCTAGTACAAGTGCTTTTGACGGCGCTTTTATCCACTTTCCATTTCTTAGTACAGTAACTTGAGGGGCTGCCAATTCTTTTAAAGCTTCCAACGATTTTTCAGCTTTCCTCTCTTGAAAGAAACCGAGGACACCATTGATAATAACAATTGCAACAATTGCAATCGAATCAATATACTCTCCTAAAAAAGCTGAAATAATTGTAGCACCAAATAAAACAAGTACCATAAAATCTTTAAATTGCGCTAAAAACACCATAAGCGCAGAAGGCCGCTTTGCTTCTTGCAATTCATTTGTACCAAATTTCTTTAATCGGCCCTCTGCTTCTTGCTCTGTAAGACCTACCTCCACATTCGTATTCGTTCTTTCCTCCACTTCATGTGCTCGCATTTCATACCAATTCATCCTGCCATCGACCTCCTGATTCCAGACATACTCTAATGAAAGCTTATTCAGCCTCGTCCAAAAAAATGCTATAATTAACTTTTAGTTAGAAAGGAGTGTTCATTCATGGCATTCGATGGATTATTTACAAGAGCAATTACACATGAAATTGCAAATTCTCTTCAAACAGGAAGAATTTCAAAAATATATCAACCCTCAAAATATGAAGTTTTATTACATATTCGAGCAAACGGAAAAAACCAAAAGCTGATTCTTTCATCTCACCCTACATATGCGCGTATGCACTTAACAAATCAAAACTACGATTCACCAGCGCAACCGCCGATGTTTTGTATGCTTCTTCGCAAACATTTAGAAGGTGGATTTATTGAAAAAATTGAACAAATTGACTTAGAACGTATTATTCAAATTACAGTCCGCAGTCGCAATGAAATCGGTGACGAATCAGTAAAAACATTAGTAATCGAAATAATGGGACGACACAGTAATATTATCTTAGTAGATACGAAAACAAATGTTATTTTAGATAGCTTAAAACACGTTTCTTTAGCGGTAAACCGACATCGTACTGTATATGCTGGAGCTGAATATGTTGCCCCACCGGCACAACATAAAGTTAATCCGCTTCTTATCGAAACAGAAGATGATTTTATTAAACCGCTAGACTTTTTATCTGGCAACATGGACAAACAACTTGTCGGAGCATTCATGGGAATTTCCCCATTATTTGCAAAAGAAGTTGTAAAAAAAGCAGGTATGGCAAATGAAAAAGCATTATCTGAAGCTTTCTTCAGCTTACAAAAACCATTGCTAACACATCAGTACGTGCCAGCAATGATAACAGCAAATGGAAAAGAGTTCTTTTATCTATTCCCTCTTTCTCACTTACAAGGAAACGAAAAAACATTTTCATCTGTTAGTGAATTGTTAGACCGTTTCTTTTTCGGAAAAGCAGAGCGAGACCGTGTAAAACAACAAGCTCACGATTTAGAACGCTTTATGCAAAACGAAAAAAACAAAAATGAGAAAAAACTTATTAAACTTGAAAAAACATTACAAGATGCTGGAAAAGCAGATAAATATCAACTATTTGGAGAGCTGCTTACAGCCAATATGTACACTTTGAAAAAAGGTGATAAAGATATTGAGGTCATTAATTATTACGATGAAAATGGCGGAACTGTAAAAATCACATTAGATCCTTTAAAAACACCATCTGACAATGCACAACGCTATTTCCAAAAGTACCAAAAAGCAAAAAATTCAGTTGTTATTGTAGAAGAACAAATCGAAAAAACCAATGAAGAAATTCTTTATTTCGATAGCTTACTTCAACAAATGGAAGCTGCTTCTTCAAAAGATATTGAAGAAATTCGTGAGGAGCTAGCTGAAGAAGGATATGTGCGCAATCGTAAGAAGAAAAATGCAAAGAAAAAACCTACAAAACCAGTATTGGATAAATATTTAGCTAGTGACGGTACAGAGATTTTCGTTGGTAAAAACAATAAGCAAAATGATTATTTAACAACGAAATTTGCCCGTCGTGATGAAATTTGGTTACATACGAAAGACATACCTGGCTCTCATGTTGTCATTCGTTCTTTAGAACCTGCTGAAGAAACTTTACTGGAAGCTGCAAAAATCGCCGCTTATTACAGTAAAGCAAAAGAGTCTAGCTCTGTACCTGTTGATTTCACTAAAATACGTCACGTTAAAAAACCGAGTGGTGCAAAACTTGGATTCGTTACGTATGATAACCAACAAACAGTATATGTAACACCAGATGCTGACATCGTAATGAAATTAAAAGCGTAAATAAAAAATGCGTTGCTTGCTAGCAACGCATTTTTTATTTTTCCAGCTTAGTTCATATATCCATTAACTAATTCATAACATCTTTCTTTTGTCATCTTATATTTCTCTTCTGAAGCTTCTATACGTCTCATCGTTCCATTGTTTGGATCAGTACCAATTGCTGTAACTTTACTTTCTTTTTCTTTAACCCACGCAATTTGTTTCGTTTTTAACGACTGAAATGCATCAGGTGACATCGTATTTTTTAATGCGCTGTAAATTTCATTTAATTTACTATCCCACAATTGATAATTTCCTTCTATTTCATTAACTATATCGTTTGTTGTCATAACATTTGTATGTTTTTCTTGATTTTCTAGCGCGGCTAACTCATTTAGAACCTTAGTTTTACCTAATACTGAAGAAGATTCTTTTTTAGGCTGCTTCTCTTCTTTCGAACTAGTATACGTACTGGAATCATTTCCCTTAGCTGTTTCTTGCTCTTGAATAAAATCTTCTTTCGTTACCTTTTCTTGTTCTTTGTCATCTACATTGTGAGTAATAACAGATGTTTGGGTGTCCACAGCAACTACTCCGTTACTTTCTTTAAAAATATATTTCTTATTTCCACTATTCTCTTCTCTAACAAAAGAGACATTCTTGAAACCTTGAACTCTAAGAAGTTCGTTAGCTTCTTCTTTCGTTAACTTTAAATTTGCTAGCGTATTTGATGACCATCTATCCATTAACCATTTTCCATCTTTATAAACTAAAATAAATTCCCACGTCTCCACTTCATTCCCCATGTCATTTGCAAGGGTAAGTGTCTCAATCTTTAAAACATCATTTTTCTGTGAATAAGTTATCCTCACGTCGGGCTCAATATGAATTGGGAATGGCAACATATCAGTTTCCCTTGACCTATTAAATGTATCAAGCAAACCTGGAAGCTGTTTCTCCAGAAACTTATCTGAAACTATACCCTTAACGCCTTTTTTAGCTGTACCCAAATCTCCAGGATTATTTCGACTCCATCCATTCTCTTTTTCCATTTCACTAAAAGAGTTTGCTATTCCATCTACGCTCTTTCTTACAATCTTTTTCGCTTCTTTTTCTGTCACTTCTGGTGCTTCATCAAGCTGTTCAATTGTTTTATTTACTTGAACTTTGTTTTCACTTTTTTCACAACCTGCTAGAACAACCATACTAGCTACCAAGCAAAATGACATTACTTTACTTAATTTTTTCATATACTCACAATCCTTATCCCTTCATATTTGTTACGTATCCCTATCTTCGAGAGAAATCCAACAATTCCCTATTATATCAATAATAATAATAATAGTTAATTTAT